>JANNAJ010000334.1:0-2649 GCA_031384285.1 Verrucomicrobiota bacterium | reverse complement strand
GCGCAGAAGCAGCTCAACCTGATCTGCCTCGACCGGAAGACCGGCAAGGAGTTGTGGGCCCGGACCGTCGCCGTCGGCGACAAGGATGTCGGCCGGAACAACATGGCCGCGCCGTCGCCGGTCACGGACGGAAAACGGGTGACCATACTCTACGGCACGGGCGATATCGCCGCGTTCGACTTCGCCGGCAAGGAGCTCTGGAAGCGGAACCTCGGGAAGGACTATGGCAGCTTCGGCATCATGTGGATCTACGGCGCCAGCCCGTTGCTCCAGGACGGACGGCTCATCGTGCCGGTCCTCCAGCGCGACGAGTTGCCGTCCGATTACCCGCTCTTCGACGGCAAGCCGCAGCGTGAATCCTATCTGCTGGCGCTCGATCCGGCGACGGGCAAGACGCTGTGGAAGCACGTCCGCACCACCGATTCGACCAAGGAATCCCACGAATCCTACGCCACGCCGATCCCGTACCGCGGCAAGAACGGCGCCGAGATCTTGGTCGTCGGCGGCGACCATGTGAGCGGCCACGATCCGAAGGACGGCACGGAGCTCTGGCGGGCGCGGTTGTACGAGAAGCGCGATGATTGGTACCGCATCGTGACCTCGCCGCTCGCGGCCGACGGGCTCATCTACGCCAGCGGCCCGAAGGGCCAACCGGTGGTCGCCTTCAAGGACGGCGGCAAGGGCGACGTCACCGGCACCCATGTCGCCTGGAAGTTCACCGAGAACCCGACCGATTGGAGCACGCCGTTGCTCTACCAGGGCAAACTGTTCGTGCTCGACGGTGGCAAACGCGTGCTCTCGCGGCTCGACCCGAAGACCGGCGAGAAGAAGTGGAGCGGCAAGCTTCCGGGCACGGGGCCCATCTGGAGCTCCCCGACCGGTGCGGACGGCAAGATCTACGTCATGAGCGAGGACGGTGTCGCCAGCGTGGTGGGCACCGGCGACGAGTTCCAGCTCCTCGGCACCTGCACGTTCGAAGGCGAGGGCCCGTGCAAAGGCAGCGTCGCCGCGGCCCAGGGGATGGTCTTCTTCCGGACCGCCAAGAACTTGTACGCGTTCGGCTCCCGTTGAGCCGCGACGACGCGCCCCGGTCGCGTCGTCGCGGCCGGGACGCCGTTGCCCCGGGCCGCGATGAGGGTCGCGGCCCGGGGCGTGTGCGCTCACTTCTTCAGCAAGGCGTACTCCATCGAATCCACGAGTGCCTGGAGCGACGCGGTGATGATGTTCTCGCTGACCCCGACCGTGCCCCAGTCGCGCTTGCCGTCGGTGCTCTGGATGAGCACGCGGGTCTTCGCACCGGTGCCGGCGACGCCGTCGAGGATGCGCACCTTGTAGTCGGTGAGCTTCACCTGCCGGATCTTCGGGAACGACCTCGCGAGCGCGGCGCGGAGCGCGGTGTCCAGGGCGTTCACCGGGCCGTCGCCTTCGGCCACGGTGTGGTGGACCTCGTCGCCCACGCGGACCTTCACCGTGGCTTCGCAGATGGACGTCTTGGCGTCGCCGCGCATGGAGACGTGGTACGAATCGACCGTGAACAGCAGCTCCGGATCGTGGTCGAGCACGCCGCGGATGAGCAGCGCCAGCGACGCCTCGGCCGCCTCGTATTCGTAGCCGAGGTTCTCCTGCTCCTTGACCCGGGCGGTGATCGCCTTGGTCTCCGGCATCTCCGTGGTGAGCTTGAAGCCCAGTTCGGCGGCCTTCACCAGGATGTTGGTGCGGCCCGACATGTCGCTGACCAGCACGCGGCGGAAGTTGCCCACCGCGGCCGGGTCGATGTGCTCGTAGCTGCGCGCGACGCGCTCGATGGCATGGACGTGGATGCCGCCCTTGTGCGCGAAAGCCGTCTGGCCCACCCACGGCTGCCGGGTGTCGTGGCGCAGGTTGGCGATCTCGTCCACGAACTCGGACAACTCCTTGAGCTTCGGCAGCGACTTCGGCGGCACGCCGATCTTGCCGAGCTTGAGCTGGAGCGTGGGCATGACGCTGGTGAGGTTGCAGTTCCCGGTGCGCTCGCCGTAGCCGTTGATGGTGCCCTGGACGTGGGACGCGCCGGCCTCCAAGGCCGCGACGGCGTTGGCGACGCCGAAGCCGCAGTCGTTGTGGGTGTGGATCCCGAGCCGCGTGTTCAGCTTGCCGTGGGCGAAGGCGGTGATCCGCGCGACCTCGCTCGGCATCGCGCCGCCGTTGGTCTCGCAGAGGCAGATGACGTCCGCGCCGGCCTTCTCCGCGGCCTGCCAGGTGGCGAGGGCGTATTCGGGCTCGTCCTTGAACCCGTCGAAGCTGTGCTCGGCGTCGTAGACCACGATCTTGCCCTGGTCCTTCAGGTAGCGGATCGTGTCGGCGATCATCGCGAGGTTCTCGTCCGGCTTCACCCGGAGGACCTCGGTGACGTGGAGCAGCCAGGTCTTGCCGACGACGCAGACGACCGGGGTCGCCGCGTCGAGCAACATCCGCACCTGTTCGTCCTGCTCGACCGGCACGCCTTTTTTGCGTGTGAAACCGAAGCTGGCGATCTTGGCGTTCTTCCACTTGCGGCGTTTCGCCTGCTGGAAGAACTCCATGTCCTTCGGGTTCGATCCCGGCCATCCACCTTCGATGTAGTGGACCCCGAAGGCGTCCAACCGCTCGGCGATGCGCAGCTTGTCGGTC
>JANNAJ010000298.1:0-2127 GCA_031384285.1 Verrucomicrobiota bacterium | reverse complement strand
GCTTCCACAACGACTCCACCGGCCGTTACGACGAGAAGAACGCGCAGCTGGCCTGGGAGCGCACGGTGGCCTTCTTCAACCAGCACCTCGGAAAAAGGTGAGGCCGGCCGCCCGCCCCGCGCCCGGGCGCGGGACGGGAGGTCGGCGCTGCGCGGCAGCTCAACCCCAGACCGAGGCAGGGCGGATGTGCACGGCTTTCCGTCGAGGAATAGATGCTTCGGTCACCGCATGAAAAGCAGTGAAGAAAGGGGCAGACTCACGATCCTGGGATCGTCCGAAGCCCGTTCTTCGTTCCGGGTGATCAACAATCCGAACGGCGCTCGGTAGACGGGTTTTTCAATGAAGGACTGCAGTCCCCTTACATCGTCGGCAGAAATGCGGTTGCGATACTTCACCTCGATCGGGATACGCTGGTCTCCGACGGTGATCACGAAGTCGACTTCCCGCTCCGCCGCCCGTTCCGGAAAATGGGCCACGTCGAGGTGAGGGATTGCCCCCAGAAAATAGCCCGTGACACTCTCCGCGATGTGGCCCGCCAAGTCTGCCAGCTCGGGTTTAGCGGTCAGTTCAGCAGGATCAAGCGGAACCTGTTCCTGGAGCCACGCGGCGCGAAGCGCGTGGTCGCAGAGACAGATCTTGCTGGCGCCCTGCTTGCGCTTCAGGCGCAGTTCCAGCGGCTTGATCAGCCGAAGAAGCAGAGTTCCGTCCAGAAACCGCAGATAACTGAGAACCCGGGTCCAGCCGATGTTGGCGTCCTGCGATCTCCGGAGCTCGTCAAGGTAGAGCGCTTGACGGGGGGCCTGCCCGGCGTAGCGACAGGCGAGCCGGAAGACCTCTTCGAGAAGCGCCTCATCGCGCTTTTTTCCACGCGGCCCCATCCGCAGGTCATGCTGGATCGCCCTGCGGATCACGGTTTCTTCGAGCACGTCCGCCACCCGCTCCCAGGGCTCATCCGGATTTGCCTGCGCCACGGGGTAGGCGCCGCGCTCGGAGAAGGCGGAAAACGCCGCGTGCCGGGTCTTTGAATGCTTTTCACCAAAGTCCCGTAAACCTTCCCAAAACGTCCGCTCCTTCAGCGGACTGAGCCCGTTGAACGGAAGGTATGGCGCGATGCTTTCCGCCCCCCGGAACTCGGCGATCTCCCGCAACAGAAGCGGTCCGAGCTCCACGGTGAACAGTCTTCCCGCCAAGCTGTCATGCCCGGCCTGGATCCGGAGCGCCGAGCTTCCGGTGACCAGAGCCCTGACCTTGCCGATGTCCAACACGTGCTTCAGTTGCGGTGCCCATTCGGGAAGGTTCTGGATCTCGTCCAAGACGAAGAACGGCGTCTCCCCATCGGCGGCGGCCCTCGCGTAGCTCTTTCCAAGGATCTGGTCGCAATACCATTGACCCAGTTCGATGATCGGCGAAGAAAGCCGCTTCAGTTCGGGCAAGTCGTCGAATTGCACACGGAAGATCCGCTTGGCGGATACGCCTCCTTCCATCAATGCGTGGATCACTTGGGCCAGGAGCGTGGACTTGCCAACCTGCCGCGGTCCACGAAGCACGACCGCCGGTGACAGGTTGCTCCGAAGGCCGTTCAAAACGGGCTGGTAGGCCCAGCGTCGGATGGGGGCGAGCTTCGGGATCGGATCTCCCTGCCACCATGGATTCATGTCGCGCAGTGTGCGTTCCAGCCCCTTGTCCAGGAGTTTGATCAGCCCGATCTGCGACATGTGCGGAGTGTGGTTGTCGATCTAGGAAGAACCAACCAGCATTTGCCCCATCATGCGCGTCGCTCCTTGATCGCCGCCAAGATGTCCGCCACGGCTTCCGCCCGCGGCTTCGCGCCTTGCGGGCCTTTGCTGTGGAGGCGGATGCTCACCTGACCGGATTCGAGGTCGCGGCCGCCGAGCACGAGCATGGTGTGGACCTTGGCGTGTTCGGCGTCGGAGATCTTCGCCTTGACCGGATCGGCGCTGTGATCGCCTTCCACGCGGACGAACTGCGAGCGCAGCTCGGCGGTGATCGCCTTGGTGTAGTCCACCAGCGCCGGATCGTCGTTGAGCGTGAGCACGCGGACCTGCTCGGGCGCGAGCCAGAGCGGGAAGTTGCCGGCGTAGTGCTCGATGAGGAAGCCGATGAAGC
>JANNAJ010000287.1:0-1836 GCA_031384285.1 Verrucomicrobiota bacterium | reverse complement strand
GGGTGGGTTATTGGTGGCGCGTGGCTCCCGCCGCGCGGGCGGGGACTCGCTCGGGGGGAGCCGCGCGCCACCCACCGGAATCCGTGTCTCCGCCGACCGACCGGACCGCGTTCACGGCCGTGCGTCCGTGCGCTCCGCCAGGTCGATCCTCACGGTGGGCTTGGACGCGCCGGGCAAAAAGACCGGCGCGTGGCCGGCCACGGGGCCGACATGCCGGGCCCACCAAACCGCGCGCCGTTCTGGCGTCCAATCCGCGGCGCGCGGGCTGGTGAGCAACAACGCGCTCAGTTCGGCGGCGGATAGCGGTCGCGCGGCGGGATCCTTCGCGAGGCAGCGCAGGAGGACGGCCTCCAACTCGGCGCTGACCGGGTTGGAGCTGCGTTGGCTCGGGGGGATTGGTGTGCGCGTGAGATGCTGCTCGTAGAGCTCCAAGAACGTCCCGGCCTCGAAGACGTTCTCGCCCGTCAGCAGATGATAGCCGAGCGCGCCGACAGCGTAGAGATCCCCGCGGGGATCGCTGTGGCCGGGGTCCTTGATCGCCTCGGGCGGCATGAAGGAAGGCGTGCCCATCAGCGTCGTCGCGCCGGTCTGGTTCAACCGGTCGGCGTCCGGCAGGCGGAATTCCCGCACGAGCCCGAAGTCGAGCACCTTCACGCAATCGGCCTGTCCGCCCCGCTCGCACAGGAAGACGTTCGCCGGTTTGATGTCGCGGTGCACCAACCCCAGCGCGTGCGCCTCGGCCAGCGACGCGCACACCTGCGCGAGGATATGGACCACGCGGCCTTCGGGCTGCGGACCGAACCGCGCGACCAGCTCATGCAGGTTCAGCCCGCGCAGGTATTCCATCGCGTAGTAGAAGACGCCGTCCGGCGTGTGGCCGTAGTCGTAAACTTGGATCGTGCAGGGATGCGTGAGCTGGCAGGTCAGCTGAACTTCGCGCTCGAAGCGGGCGATGGCCTCCGTGCTAGCACGATCGGGCAGCAGCAGCTTGACCGCGGTGTCGCGCCGCATGAGCGCGTGCCGGCCGCGATAGACGACCCCCATGCCGCCCTCGCCGAGCTTCTCCTCAAGCGTGTATTGCCCGAGCTGCCGCAGCTTCAGCTCGGCCTCGCCGAGACGCCGCCGCCACCGCAGGTTGGCGTAGGAGAACACGAACATCCCGGTCGCGCTGAGCATGAGCAGCAGCACGAGGAGGACGAACACCCGCTTCAGCACGCGCAACGATTGGTAAGCCTCGCTTGCGTCCATCTGGGTCGCGACGCCGAAGCCGAGCGCGGGCAGCCAGCGCCACGCGCCCACGACCGGCACGCCCCGGTAGTCGCGCGCCGCGCGCACGTCCACGCCCGCGTTGCCGGCCACGGCGTCGGCGACGATGCGCGTCAGCGGGCGGGTGGCGGCCGCGAGGTCTTCTGGCAGGATCTTCGCCGGCCGGTCGCTGCCGGGATCGCTCAGGCGGACGTTCAGCGCGGAGCTGGCGGCGGGCAAGTTCGTGATCAGGCCGAGCGCCTTGAGCTGCTCATCGAACCGGCTGCGCGAGATCATCAGCCCGTGCTGGTCGAAGGCGTAGGTCTCGCCGGAGCCGCCCGCCCGCGCCACGGAGAGGATACGGCTGAACTCCGCGTCGGGATTGATGACCAGCGCCAGCGCACCCCGCACCGTGCCCGCGTCGTCGCGCAGCGGCGCGGCCACCTGCATGAGCGTGAGGTCGCCGCGGCGGAAGCGCGCCAGCTCCGGTGGCGGGCCGCCCTCGCCGGGGCCGCGCGGGGGACCATCTGGGCGCGGCTCGCGGGCCGTACCTGGAACGCCGCGGCGGTCCGGCGAGCCGCCGTCGCCGCC
>JANNAJ010000277.1:0-8679 GCA_031384285.1 Verrucomicrobiota bacterium | reverse complement strand
ATGTCCTGCCGAGTTCCACGAACCCGACGCGGCCGTACACGGTGAACACCATCGACGAGCATCTCGACATGCTCATGGTTTGCCATCATCTCGACCCAAACCTGCCCGAGGATGTCGCGTTCGCCGAGAGCCGCATCCGCGGCGAGACCATCGCGGCCGAGGACATCCTCCACGACCTCGGCGCCATCAGCATGATGAGCAGCGATTCGCAGGCGATGGGCCGCATCGGCGAGGTCATCACCCGCACGTGGCAGACCGCGGACAAGATGAAGCAGCAGCGCGGACGCCTGCCCGGTGAGACCGGCGCCAACGACAACCTCCGCATCAAGCGCTACATCTCGAAGTACACCATCAATCCCGCCCTCTCGCACGGCATGGCCCACGTCATCGGCTCCGTCGAGGTCGGCAAGCTCGCCGACCTCGTGCTCTGGCGGCCCGCGTTCTTCGGCGCGAAACCGGAGCAGGTGATCAAGGGCGGCGTCATCGCCTGGGCGCAGATGGGCGATCCGAACGCGAGCATCCCCACGCCGCAACCGGTCTTCATGCGTCCGATGTTCGCCGCCTTCGGCCATGCGCCCGGTGCCGTCTCCATCGCGTTCGTCAGCCAGCTGTGCAAGGCCGAGGGCGTCGCCGCCGGCTACGGTCTGACCAAGCGCGTCGAGGCGGTGCGCGGTTGCCGTTCGCTCGGCAAGAAGGACCTCAAGTGGAACGACGCCATGCCGGTGATCACCGTCGATCCCGAGACCTACGCCGTCACCGCCGACGGCGAGGCGCTCGTGTGCGAGCCGGCGAAGGTCCTGCCGCTGGCCCAGCGGTATTCCCTCTTCTGACCGTGTCGGACTGGCTCCTCTGGCAGCTCGCGGATTCGGCGTTCCCGACCGGCGGCTTCGCGCATTCCGGCGGATCGGAAGCCGCTTGGCAGCATGGCGAGCTGCGCGGCCGCGCGGACCTGGCATCGTTCCTCGAAGCCAGCCTCGGACAGCTGGGCCGTGCCTCCCTGCCGTTCGTGGGCGCCGCCCATCGCGGACCGGACCGGCTCGTCGCGCTGGACCGTCTGTGCGACGCCTTCACCTCGAACCACGTCGCCAACCGCGCCAGCCGCCTCCAGGGCCAGGCCCTGCTCGCGACGGCCGAGCGCATCTTCCCGGGCGGTCCGCTCCAACGCTTGCGCGAGCCGTCGCACCAGCCGCCGTGCGGACATCTCGCGCCGGTCTTCGGCGCCGTGATGGGCGCGCTCGGGCTCGACGGCCGGGCGACGGCGCGGATGTTCTTCTTCCAACATCTGCGCGGCCTCCTCGCCGGCGCCGTGCGGCTCGGCATCGTCGGGCCGATGGAGGCGCAGTCGTTGCAGCACCGCTTGGCGCCGCGGGCGGAAGAGGTGCTGGCGCGCTGCGAAGGATTGTCGGTCGACGACATCGCCCAGACCTCGCCGCTGCTCGACATCTGGCAAGGCGCGCAGGACCGCCTCTATTCGCGGCTCTTCCAGAGCTGATCCTTTCGGCGGAACGCCCCCAGACCCAGACCCTAGACCCTAAATCCTAGACCCCAGACCCCAGTCCCGACATGGACGCCCATCATCACCACCACCACGGCCCCGGCGGGCACACCCACGAACCGATGGACCATCCCGGCCACTTCGACGAACGGGACCAGCCGCTCGACCGCGACTTCAAGAAGCGGGCCTTCACCGTCGGCGTCGGCGGCCCGGTCGGCAGCGGCAAGACCGCGCTCATGCTCCAGCTCTGCCTGCGGCTGCGCGAGCACCGGAACATCGCCGCCGTCACGAACGACATCTTCACCCGCGAGGACGGCGAGTTCCTCATCCGCAACCAGGCGCTCGATGCCGCCCGCATCCGCGCCGTCGAGACCGGGGGATGCCCGCACGCCGCCATCCGCGAGGACATCTCGGCGAACCTGCTCGCGCTCGAGGAGCTCCACCGCGAGTTCCATCCGGAGATCCTGCTGCTCGAATCCGGCGGCGACAACCTGGCCGCCCACTTCAGCCGCGAGCTCGCCGACTACACCATCTACGTGATCGACGTCGCCGGCGGCGACAAGGTCCCGCGCAAGGGCGGACCGGGCATCACGCAGTCCGACCTGCTCGTCATCAACAAGACCGACCTCGCGCCGGCCGTCGGCGCCGATCTCGAGGTCATGGCCCGCGACGCGAAGAAGATGCGCGGACCGGGCCCGGTGGTCTTCGCGCAGGTGAAGCACGGCGGCGGCGTGGACGACATCATCGCCCACGTGCTGCACGCCTGGCAGCATGCGAGCGGCGTGGCGCATCACCATTGAACGGCGCGCGGGCGGGGCCCGGAATCCGTTCGCCTCGCATCCGCCCCGCGCTAGGCTCCGGCGCGATGACCGCCGTCGCCACGCCGATCCCGAAGCCTCCCGCCATCGCCGGACGCCTGCCGTTCTACTACGGCTGGGTCAACCTGCTGGTCGCGGCGCTCGCGATGGTCGCGACCCTTCCCGGCCGGACCCAAGGTCTCGGTCTCATCACCGAACCGCTCCTCGCCGACCTCGGCCTCGACCGCGTCGCCTTCGCGCAGATCAATCTCTGGGCCACGCTCATCGGCGCGGCCGCGTGCATCGGGTTCGGCCGTCTGATCGACCGACTCGGCGCGCGGATCGTGCTCACGGCGCTCGCCATCGGCCTCGGCGGGGTCGTGCTCGGCATGGGCCGGGTCACCTCGGTCGCCTGGCTCGCGGTCGCCGTCACCCTGACCCGTGCGCTCGGGCAGAGCGCGTTGTCGGTCGCGAGCCTGAGCATCGTGCCGCAGTGGTTCACGCGACGCCTGCCGACGGCGATGGCGCTCTACACGGTCGCGCTGAGCGTCGGTTTCATGGCGGCGTTCCCGCTCGTGGGCGAGGTCGTCGTCCGCCAAGGATGGCGCATCGCCTGGAACGGGATCGGTTGGGCACTGCTGCTCGGTATGGCGCCGATCGCCTGGCTCTTCGTCCGCCGCAGCCCGGAGTCCTGCGGTCTCGAAGTGGACGTCGCCGCCCGGCCCGTCCGCGGCGGGACTGGCGGAGCGGCAGGATCGGCCGACGTCGATGCGCCGTCCGCCACCCTTGCCGAAGCGCTGCGGACGCCGGCGTTCTGGGTCTTCGGACTCGGGTCCGCGCTCTACGGCCTGGTCGCGTCGGGGATCGGTCTGTTCAACGAATCCATCCTCGCCGAGCGCGGCTTCGACGCCTCGGCCTACCACCTCACGCTCGCCGTCACGGCGATGACCGCTCTCGCCGGCAACTTCCTTGGTGGATGGCTGGCGGGACGCTGGCCGCTCGGACGCCTGATGGCCGTCGCTCTCGCACTGCTCGCGACCGGTCTGGTCACCTTGCCCCACCTGCGCACGATGGCCGGGCTGATGGCCCAGGCGGTCGTGATGGGCTTGGCGGGCGGGTTCGTCACGGTGCTGTTCTTCACCGTCTGGGCCCGTGTCTACGGCCGCGAGCATCTCGGCCTCATCCAAGGCGCGGCGCAGACGCTCACCGTCATCGCCTCCGCCGTGGGACCGTTGTTGCTGGCCCAGGTCGTCGCCACCACCGGCTCCTACGCGACGGCTTTCCGAGTCCTCGCGGTGGTGGTGGCCGCCGTCGCAGCGTGGGCGGCGTCGCTGCGCATGCCTCCCGCTCGGACAGCATCGATGTAGGCAGGTGTAGGCGTCACAGGATCCCGACCGATGGATGGCGTCGGTCCGCCCGACCCGGACGGAGTCGAGGGGTAGGGCGTGCGCTGCCGCGCCGTCGATATGCCAGCGGGAACGAGCGCCGCGAAGTTCCGGCCATTCGGGCAGGCCGCGATGCTTCGCTGGCGGCCAGCGATTCCACCGCCAAGCGGCAGCTTGGACCTACCACACCAGCAAATGCGCCGGGATGCTTCCGCCCCGGCACGGTCTTGCTGTTGGCGGACCCCGTCGGTCACAGGCTTTCCTGTCCTGGGGTCAGCTCTGTTTCGGGGCGGCCACCTCGACGCAGGCGAGGTCGCCGGCGGCGTTGCGCACGTAGAGCTTGCCGTTGGCGAGAGTGGGCGGCGTCCAGCAGTTGTAAGGCGGCGCTGCCGCGCCGCCGATCCTTCTGCCGGGCGAGCCAAGCGAGGTTCCGGCGAGATGGGCCGGCATCTCGGGGTCGCTGGGTGGGCGCCGGGTTGACTGCCGGAGGTGGGCTCGGCCATCCTCCTACCATGAGCACGGTTTTGGAACTTGAGTCGGCGATCCGCGAACTGCCCGCAGACGAATTCTGGAGACTGGCCGACTGGTTTGATGCGGCCAAGGATGAAGCATGGTCGAAGCAGATGCAGGCCGATGCCGAAGCCGGTCGGTTGGATTTCCTATTTGCTGAGGCCGCTGCCACCCAGGCCGTAGGGGTTGGCAAGAGATGGCCGGCCCAGGCATGAATTCTACCGTCACGCCAAGATTTTGGCAGCGGCCCCACGAGTTGCCGGAGGGGGTCCAAGCGCTGGCATTGAAGAACTAGCAGCTCTGGTTGGCGGACCCCCAGCATCCTTCCCTGAACTACAAACGGTTGGCCGGCACCGGCCACCGGTTTTCGGTGCGGGTGGGAAACCACTACCGGGCCATCGCTTGGAAGCTGGAGGACGGTGGTGTGCAGTGGGTGTGGATCGGCACTCATGCGGAGTACGATCGCCTGCTGGATCAGCGTTGAGACTCGGGCAGGGAAGAGGGCCGTGACGCTTCCACCTGGCCGGTGTGCTGGGGTAGGGTGTGCGCTGCCGCACCGCCGATACTTTGGATGGAAAGAGCGCCGCGAGGTTCCGGCCATCCGGGCCGGCCGCGATGCTTCGCTGGCGGCCAGTGATTCCACGGCCAAGCGGCAGCTTGGCCCTACCACACAAGGAATAGGCCGGGATGCTTTTGTCCCGGCCGGTGTGCAGCGGTAGGGCTGGCGCTGCCGCGCCGCCGATATACCGGCCGGAACAAGCCGAATACGGCCGCGCCTATGTCCCAAGCCAGCCTTGCTTCGGAGGGCGGCTCGGCGCATTCTTCCACCGTGAAAACGCTCGCGCACACCGCGGATGACCTGACCGGCACGTTTCGTACGTTCGGTGCGGAAGGCCCGGTTTATCACGTTTTGCGCCAAATCGGAGGCGACAAGCTGCGGGTGTGCGTGGTCGAGTCGGGTGAGGAACTGGACTACCCGGTGAAGCAGGCGCTGGTAGACCCGGAGGCAGAGTGACAGATGTTCGCCATCGCCTTTGACCTCATGGTGGCCGCTGCGGACAAACACCATCCCCGTGGGGTCTCCGCCGCCTACAGCGACGTCAGCACCGTGCTTCGCAGATTCGGTTTCGACCGGGTCCAAGGAAGCGTCTTCGTGACCGAGAAGGACGACATGGCGAACCTCTTCGCGGCGCTGCTCGCGCTCAAGGCTCTGCCGTGGTTTCCCGAGGTGGTGCGGGACATCCGGGGCTTCCGGATCGAGAACTGGAGCGACTTCACCCCGATCATCAAGGGAAGCTGATCTTCAAGGCCGCGCGGAGCCGCGTGTCGCGCGAGAAGAACCAGCAGCGTCGTGGCCCTGCTGCCCAACGAAAATGGGCCGGGATGCTTCCGACCCGGCACGGTCGTGCTATTGGCGGACCCCGGCGGACCCCGGCGGACACAGGCTTTCCTGCCCTTTGGTCAGCTCTGTTTCGGGACGGCCACCTCGACGCAGACGAGGTCGCCGGCGGCGTTGCGCACGTAGAGCTTGCCGTTGGCGAGCGTGGGCGGCGTCCAGCACTTGCCACCGATGACCTGGTCGCGGCGGATGAGCTCGAATTTCTCTGGCGTGACCTTGGCGACGGTGAGCTCGCCCTTGTCGCTCAACAGGAGAACGCGGTTGCCGGCCGTGGCCAGGGGGGATCCGGGGCTCGATCCGAAATTGCCCTCGCTCCACTTCACTTCGCCGGTCTTCCAATCGACGCAGCGGAACTGGGCGCCGGCGCCTTTGGCATCGCAGCTGTTGAGGCCGTAGAGATGGCCGTCGATCAGCAGCGCCGTGGCGAGGAAGGTGCCGAGCTGGCGGTTCTTCCAGACCTGCTCCGGCTTGCCGTCGGTGAAACGCACGACCGCCCCGCCGTCGTCCGCCGAGCTGATGAAGACCTCGTCGCCCTTCACGACAGGGTCGGATGAATGGCAGAAGTAGCCTTGGCCGAAAGGCACCTGCCACTGTTCCTTGCCGTCGCTGAGGCGGATCGCGGCGAGATGGTTGGTCGCGAGGACCATGAGGGTCGGTTCGCCCTTGAGCTTCGCCAGTGCAGGGGTGTTGAAACCCGGCGATTTCGTGCCGGTGGTCCAGAGCAGCTTGCCGGAGAACTTGTCGAGCGCCGTGCCGGCGGTGCCGTAGTTCACGACCACGCGGTCGCCGAGCACGATCGGTGATCCGATGATGCCCCACGGCGTGAGGTCGGCCTTGAGCGCGGCGAGATCGTTCTCCCAGACGGTGGTCCCCTTCGCGGCGTCGAGGCAGAGCACGAGCGCGGGCTTGATGACCACGAAGAGCTTGCCGCCGTCGACGACGGCGGAGGAGTTCGGTCCGCCTTCATACATCACGGGCGACAGCTTGCTCGGCCATTCGCGCTTCCACACGACGGCGCCGGTCACGGCGTCGAGACACCAGAGCGTGGCGGTGTCGGATTTGTCGACGTTGCCCAACGTGAACACCTTGCCGTCCGCGACGGTGGCGGCGGTGAAACCGACGCCGACCTTGGCCTTCCAGAGGGGCTTCGGACCTTCCTTGTCCCACGCATCGGGCGCGATGCGTTCGGCGCTGATGCCATCGCCTTGCGGACCGCGCCACTTGGGCCAGTCGGCGGCGCCGGCGAGAAATGCGGTCAAGGAAACGAGCAAGAGGAACGGTCTCATGGCGGGCGTAGGGTAGCCACGGGCGGTCGGGCCGCAACCGGCTTGATCCGGCGCCAAGGCGTCGCCGCGACCGATGCGGTCCCGGGCGTGTTGCCGGGCTCGACGGGGCGATGGGACCGGACTTATAGATCGTCCGTGCATCGACGGCATTTCCTCATCGCGATGGCGCTCGGTCCGGCGGCAGCGGCGGTCGGTTGCCGATCGCGGGTCGCGTCGGGATCCCGCGGCGGGCAGAGGCTCTTCTTCACCTCGGCGGGCAAGACCTGCCTGGTCGCCGCCGACGGATCCGGCCTGCGTCCGATGGAATTCGACGTGCCGGGCCAGGCGACCTGGCAGCCGGGCCCGGCTTTCTCCGACGGGAACCGCGTGATGTTCCTGAGCATGGAACCACGGCGCGACGGACCCGGTCGGCCGTTCGAGGAGTACTACACGCAGACGCCGACGCATCTCTGGGTCCACGATCTCGACCACGGCGGCCTGACCGAGATCGCGACCCGGGACCGGCTCGCGGTCTTCTACACGCCGCAGGCCTTGCTCGACGACCATCGCATGCTCGTCCAGGTCGTCCGCGACAAGGTCGGCCAGGTCTTCAGCATGGACATCGACGGCGGCAACGCCCGCGAGTTCACCCGCGCCGGCGAAGGGCTGCCTTACGGATTCAGCGTCCGTCCCGACGGTCGACGGGTCGCCTTCCATCTCGCCAGCCCTCAAGGATACCAAGTGTGGACCAGCGACGCCGAAGGCCGGGACCGGAAGCGGGTCGCGGCGCATCCGGACCATCTGTACTTCGGACCGACCTGGTCGCCCGACGGCGAGTGGCTGCTGTTCCAGGATTGTCTCTTCAAAGACGATCCCGGGCACGAACGCTCCGACCTCTGCATCGCGCGACCGGACGGATCGGAGCTGCGTCGACTGACCACCGGGCAACCGCAGTGGTTCGCCGCGACCTACGGCAACCCGCAGGCGCGCGGCAGCGGCTCGAACATGCCGACATGGACACTCGACGGGAAGATCCTGTTCTCGCGCCTGACACCGGGAGCGAAGGTCGCCTGGGACTTCCGGCCGGACCGGCCGGACACCGACCACTTCAACCGCGATTGGCGGCCGGACCTTGCCCGCGGCGGCACCGAGATCTGCCGCATCGATCCCCGGGACGGTTCCATCAGGGCGTTGACGCACAGCGAGCCGGCGGTCTGGGATTTCCGCGCATCTTCGTCCCCGGACGGTCGGTTGGTCGCCTTTTGCCGTTCCGCGGTCGGCGAGACGGCGTCGCTCTGGGTGATGGATGCCGATGGCGGCGATGAACGGCGGTTGACGGGCGGCCTCGGTGGTCGGGGCGCGGACCATCCGCGCTGGTTGCCGGGCCGCTCAAGGATTTGAAACGAACAGTGACTGGCATGAAGAGAGCCGACAGGCGGGAAATCGCGGAGGAGAAGTGGGGCTTGCCGCGCGGCTATCACGGCGGCACGAGCAAGGAACTTGCGGCACCTTATACCCAGTGGGTGTCATCGTCAGTAGAACCGTGGGCCGAGTCCTACCAGGATCCACCAAGCGTTGGTATCAACCGGAACGATACAGTAAAGGTTTGGGTGGAACGGGCGACTCGCCCGCCGCTCGGGGGGCGCCGGGAATGCCCACATGGGGGGGCGTGCTGGCCGGGCCGAAGCTCGGCGGCAAGTTGCCGCCGAGAACGGCCAGGTTGGCCGTTCCACCCAGAATCAACTGCATGGTTCCGGATCAGAGGCAGTGCCCGCAAAGAACGCAGAAGCAAACGAGTTGAGCAATGCTTCGCCACCTGTTGGGGCTT
>JANNAJ010000268.1:0-5523 GCA_031384285.1 Verrucomicrobiota bacterium | reverse complement strand
CCTAGCGTCCGCGCCCTGCGTATGCACGTACTCGTCTGCGACCCGATCTCACCCCGCGGCATCGCCTATTTCCAGGCACGTCCGGAGTTCAAAGTCACCGTCCTGGCCAAGCGGCTGTCCGAAGCGGAGCTCTTGCCGCTCGTCGGCGATGTCGACGCCATGGTGGTCCGCTCGGAGACCAAGGTGACCAAGAAGGTCCTCGAGGCCGCGACGAACCTGAAGGTCGTCGGCCGCGCAGGCGTGGGCGTGGACAACGTGGATGTCGAGGCCGCCACCCAGCGCGGCGTCGTCGTGATGAACACGCCCGCGGGCAACACCATCACCACCGCCGAGCTCACCTTCTTCATGCTCGGCGCGCTCGCCCGCAAGATCCCGGCCGCGCACGCCACGATGGCCGCGGGAAAATGGGACCGGAAGGCCTTCCAGGGCACCGAGATCTTCGGCAAGACGCTCGGCATCCTCGGCGCCGGCCGCATCGGCACCGAGGTCGGCAAGCGCGCGCTGGCGTTCGGCATGCGCGTCCTGGCCTATGATCCGTTCCTCACCGAGGCCCGGGCCAAGGCGCTGGGCTTCGAGGCCGCGAGCGATCCGGACAAGATCTATCAGCAGGCCGATTTCATCACCGTCCACATGCCGGTGACCAAGGAGACGCGCGAGATGCTGGACGCCGCCGCCTTCGCCAAGATGAAGCCCGGCGTGCGCATCGTGAACTGCGCCCGGGGCGAGATCATCCACGAGGCCGACCTCGTCGCCGCCCTCGAATCCGGCAAGGTCGCCGGCGCCGCGCTGGATGTCTTCCACGTCGAGCCGCTGCCGGCCGACCACAAGTTCCGCACCCTGCCCAACGTCGTGGTCACGCCGCATCTCGGCGCGAGCACCGAGGAGGCCCAGGAGAAGTGCGGCCTCGAGGTCGCCGAGGTCATCACGGGTTTCCTGCTCACCGGCGAGGTGCGCAACGCGGTGAACCTGCCCGGCGTGGACGCCAAGACGTACGAGTTGGTGAAGCCCTACATGCTGCTCGGCGAAAAGATCGGCCGCTTGCTCGGCCAGCTGGCCCCCGGCCCGGTCGATCGCCTGCACGTCACCTACGGCGGCAAGGCGCAGGAGCTTCCCCAGACCGATCCTGTCACCCGCGCCATCCTGCGCGGCTTCCTGAGCACCGGCGCCGGGAGCGGGCTCAAGGACGTCAACAACATCAACGTCCGCAGCGCGGCGGCCTCGCTCGGCATCAGCATCGAGGAGAAGCGCTCGGATGAGCACGTGACCTTCAACGAGTGGCTGCACGTCCAGGCCTTCCACGGTGCCGACAAGGTCGTCTCCGCGGGCGGCACCTTCTTCGGTTCGCCGAACAACCCGCGCATCGTGCGCCTGTTCAGCCAACCGGTCGAGATCCCCATCAGCGGCACGCTGCTGCTCGTGGCCAACCACGACCGTCCCGGTATCGTGGGCTTCCTCGGGTCCGTCCTCGGCAAGCACGGCGTGAACATCGCCAACATGAGCCTCAACCGCGATGCCGCCGGTGGCCAGGCGCTCACCGTCCTGCACCTCGACAGCATCCCGCCGCAAGCGGCGCTCGACGAGCTGACCCGGGACGCCGCGATCACCAGCGCCAAGGTCGTCACGCTCTGACGGGCGTCGACGTCTTCGGATCGGGCCGAAGCTGACGACGAGCCTGACGGTCGGTGATGGCGTCGGCCGGGGTGGCGGATTTCCCAGTCCGCCGCTCATCCCCCCATGTCAGGCGTCCGCGCCGCGCCGCAGCATTGACGACTCGTGGCGCACGGCGTCCCCTCTCGCGCATGGATCTCCAGCTCTCCGGCCGCGTCGTGCTCGTCTCCGGCGGCACCAAAGGCATCGGGGCCGCGGCGGCGCGCGGGTTCGCCGCCGAGGGCGCGCACGTCGTCCTCATCGGACGCGACGCGGTCGCCGGCGCGCAGTTGGTGGCCGAGCTTCCCGGCAGCCGTTTCGTCGCCGCGGACCTCACGGTCGAGGCCGATTGCGCGCGGGCCGTGGCGGAGACGGTCGCCGCGCACGGCCGGCTCGACGTGCTGGTCAACAACGCCGGCGTGAACGACAGCGTGCCCTTGTCCGCCGCACCGGCGGACTTCCTCGGTTCGCTCCAGCGGAACCTGCTGCACGTCTTCTCGCTCACCCACCACGCCCTTCCGCATCTCGTCGCGGCCCGCGGCGCGATCGTGAACGTGACGTCGAAGGTCGCGTGGACCGGCCAAGGCGGCACCTCTGGTTATGCCGCGTCGAAGGGCGCGATCAACGCGCTGACCCGCGAGTGGGCGGTCGCGCTGGCGAAGGACGGTGTGCGCGTGAACTGCGTGGTGCCGGCCGAATGCGAATCCGACCAGTACGACCGCTGGTTCGGCGCGCAGCCCGATCCGATGGCGGCGCGGCGGCGCGTGGAGGACCTGGTGCCGCTCGGCCGCCGCCTCACCCGTGCGGACGAGATGGCCGACGCCATCGTCTGGCTCGCCTCCGCCCGCGCGAGCCACATGACGGGACAGTTCCTCTTCGTCGACGGCGGCTACACCCATCTGGACCGTGCCGTGACGAGCCAGCACGCGTGGTGAGGCGCGGCACCCCGGCGGGCGGCGAAGCGGGGAGTCCCGTGAGCGCGGACGCCCCGGACCTCCGCTTCGCCGCACCGGTGTCCGAGAAGAGGGTTCGTGCTCCGCGAGATCACCCCGCGAACACCGCCATCAGATGGCGCAGCTCCTCGTCGGCCTCGGCGTCGCCATCGACGGTCCGGGCGATCCGAGCCCGAAGGGTCTTGCCGAACTCCTGCCGTAGCCGGCTCACCGCCATCTTCACCGCGTCCTCGGATTTCCCGAGCTTCTCGGCGACCTCGGCGTAGGGCTGCGTGCTGCCGGCACCGGGCAGGAACCCCCGCAACGCCGCGAAGGATTCACCGCGTCCGGTGCGTTCGTGGAGGGCGCGGAGCTCCTCCTGGGTCTGGTCGAGCAGCGTGAAGGCCCAGGCGCGGTCGTAGAGCTTCTCCGGGGTGAGGTCGTGCCCGGGTTCGGCCTGGTAACGCCCTTCGGCCTCGCCGAGGTCGGGCATCCCTATCGATACGTGGGGGAGGCCGCCGCCGCGCTTCAACGTCATCGCCTTCTCGCGTTCATGGCCGACGAAGTTGAGCAGCGACGCGAGCAGCCAAGAGCGGAACTTGCCGCGCTCAGGTGAGATGTCCCGGAGCACGCGCCGGGTGACGACGCGTTCGGCGAAGAAGCCTTGCGTGAGGTCCTCGGCGGCCTCGGGCGATTGACCGCGCCGCCGCAGGAAGGCGTAGAGCGGATACCAATAATCGACGCACAACTGCTCGAGCGCCTCCGCGCCGCCGGGCGACCGGCTCTCGGCCGCCGCGGCGACGACGTTCCACTGCGTCTCGGCGAATCGCGCGGCCTCGGGCGGTCGGCTGCTGGCTGGCATGAGGGCACCGTGGCGGAGTTCCCGCCGCCGGTCGAGCCCCGGGCGGTCCGCCACTTCGGATCCCACCCTCCGTCCTCCTGCACCATATGGCTATCGACGCACGGTGAAGCGGAAGAACTGGGCCGCCTTCGCCGCCTGGGCGGCATCGGACCGCGTCACCACCCGTTCGAGGCCGCCGGCCAACGGGCTGACGGAGATCGTGGTCGATCCGAGTTCGTCCGCGAGATCCGAGGATGACGCGACGTTCAGCTCGATCCGCGCCTGGCCCAGGTCCTTCCGACGCGTCCAGGTCACGGCCGGATACGATGTGCCTCCGACAGTCACTTCCGACACGGCGAAGACGGGTGTCTCGTCGGCCTTCACGGGTGAGGTGCCGTAGGCGAACTCGGCGAGGTTCACCGCGCCGTCGAGGTCGGGGTCCGCCGCCGGATCCGCTGCCGCGCCGGACAGCCCGGCGGCGGCGGCCCAGGCAGCGAACGGATCCGCGGCGACCGAGACCGTCAGCTTGGCGACGAGGCTGTTGGTGCTGCCGCCGCTGTTGGAGACCACCACGCGGTAATCTCCGGCGTCGGCGGCGGTGAGACCGGACAACGTCAACGCGGGGCCATCGGCAGCGGCGAGCACGTTGGTGCCGCGATACCATTCGTAGAAGAGCCCGGTGCCGCTGGCATCGACGCTGAAGGTGAACGAACCGCCGGGGTCGGCGGTGCCACCGGCAGGCTGGCGGTTGATCTGCGGGAGCGGGGCGGCGACGACCGGCCGGGCGAGGCGCAGCACCTCGGCCACTTCCAAGGGACGGTTGTAGAGGCGGAAGTCGTCGAGCAGGAAGACCGAGTTCGCCCCCAACAGACCGCCCCCGTGACGGCCGAACGAGGTGATGAAGTTCGGCGCGGTGCCCAGCGTTTTGGTCGAGTTGGCGAGCGCCAACTCCTCGCCATCGACATACACCGAGAAGGCCGTGGCGGTCGGGATGCCGCCGCGGTAGACCAGCGCGACGTGGGTCCATTTGCCGACCATGTTCGGGACATAGGCCCGGTTGTCGGTGGAGACGACGGTGTTGATGCCGCGCACGGCCAAGAAGACGCGGTTGCCGGCCACGGTGGTGTCGTCACCGCCGAGGTAGAGGTAGTGGTCGACATCTCCGAACGAGGTGTTCCGCACGGTGAAGTTGAACACGTTCAACGAGCTCTTCGTTTCCGGGCGGATCCAGAACGCCGTCGTGTAGGGTTGGAGCGCCAAGGGTTGCAGTCCGGTCTGCACGAAGTCCTTCCCGGTCGTGATGCGGACCGCAGAGCCTTCGTGCCCGTCCACAAATGTGGGCGCGCCGACCGGGCCGCCCCCGTAGCGGACCGAATCTTCGTTCAGCGTCCCTTCGAAGCTGTGCCGACCCAGGAGCTTGTCGCTCGAGATGTCGCCGCCCATGGCCACCGCGGGACGCAGGCGCAACAAGGCCTCGGCGCTGGTCACCGAGCCGGAAGGGTTGGAGACGACGACCGAGTAGCGCGCGGCCGATGTCACGTTGCTGACGACCAAAGAGCTGTTGGTCGCCGCCGGAAGGTCGGTCCCCGCGCGGCGCCATTGATAGGTGAGCCGCCGGCCGGAAGCGGACACGGCGAACGTGGCGTTCTGCCCCGCGTCGATCACCACCGACCCGGGCGGCGCGGTGATCACCGGCGGCAAGACGACCTCGACCCGGGCGGTGAGGCTGGCGAGTTCGCCGGAGGCGTTCCGTGCCACGACCCGGTAGTTGCCGATGGTGGCGGCGCTGGCGTTGGCGAGACGGAGCACGGGCCGGGTCTCGCCCGGGAGGGCCGCGCCGTCCTTGGTCCACTGATAGGTGACCGCCGTCGAACCGACGGCTTCGGCGACGAGATCGCCCGTGCTACCGAGCAGCAGCTCCACGGCGACCGGTTGGCGGGCGAGATAGAGGTCCGGCGTGTCGCCGGTGAACAAGGCGAGTCCATTGCGCGGCATGCCATCGGCCTGGGTGAAGGTGCCGGCCACGAGGATCTCGCCGGCGGGCAGGAGGGCGACGTCGTAGGCGATGTTCTGGCCTCCACCGTTGGTGAGACCGGTTCCGGG
>JANNAJ010000236.1:0-4443 GCA_031384285.1 Verrucomicrobiota bacterium | reverse complement strand
TCGATCGTGCCGGCGAAGCGGAGCGTCCGCACGAGCGGCTGGCGCCGGACCGCCTCGGTCTGCACGCCCACGACCGTGACGGCGTTTGATCCGAGCGTGACCAGCCCGTCGACGGCGGGCGCCTCGCCTTCGCGGACCGGCACGAGGTCCATGCCGCACACCGTGCATTTGCCCGGGCGGTCGGAGCGGACCCATGGATGCATCGGCGATTGGTAGTAGAGGATCCGGCGGGTTCCCGCAGCGTCGCCGGACGTTGCGGCGACGGGACGCTCGCCCCCCGGCGAGAGATGCGGGCGCGCGAACCAACCGATGGCGCCGGCCACGACGGCGGCGGCCACGATGGGAAGGAGGAGCTTCATAGGATCAAGGCTTGGCGGGCATCGCTGCTGGACCGGCGGAAAGGGGTGCGACATCGGGCGCGGTGATGTCAGCCACGCCGCAGACGAAGGACAGGTCGCTCAGCATGTCCTGCTGCGCCGCGACCGCGCGGGCGAGCATGAGCTTCGCCTCGACCCGCATGCGGCGGGCCTCGAGCACGTCGTTCATCATGCCCTTGCCGCCGGACCAGGCGGCGTGCGCGGCGGCCAGCGCCTGGCCGGACCGCGGCGCCACGTCGTCGCGATAGAGCAGGGCCTCGCGGCGCGCCGTCTCGGTCTCGACCAGGAGATGATGGACCTCGTTGCGCACCGAGACCGCGGCGTCGGCGTGGTCCGCTTCGGCGGCGCGGAGCTTCGCGCGTTCCCGGTCGAGATCACGGCGGTAGTTGGCGCGGTTGAACCAAGGAAGATTCAAGCTGACGGTGAAGGTGCCGTTGCGGAACCCGCCGTCGCCGGCGAACTGCCGTCCTTCCACGCCGAGCGCGATGTCTGGCCGCTGCGAACGCCGGGCGACCTCGACGGCCGCCTCGGCGACGCGGCGTTCGCGGGCGAGCACGCGCAGGTCCGGCGCGTTGCGCACGGCGCGCTCGACCAGCGCGTCCGACCCGACCAACTCAACGGCGACCGGCGGCAGCGCGAGGTCCGGCAACGGCACGAGCGGGTCGCGTCCCAGCGCGTGGTTCACCAACGCCCGGGCCGCGTCGCGACGTCGCTCGTCGTTGGCGAGCTGGGTCGCCCGTTTCGAGCGCTCGTTCTGGACGCGGAGCAGGTCGAACTGCGAGGCCGTCCCGCCGGCATAGCGGGCCTCGGCCGCGGTCACCGTCGTGTCCAGCCAGGCCAGGTCTTCGCGGCCGAGCCGGACGGTCTCCTCCGCGAGCGCGGCGGCGTGCAGGGCCCGGGCGAGCGAGCGGCGGAGGTCCTGGAACCGGACCTCGGCGCGGGTCGCGGCGGCCTCGGCCTCCGCGCGGGCGGACGACCGGGCCGCCTGTTCCTTCCCGAGCAAGGGCAGTTTCTGCTCGATGCCGTAGCCCAGGTTGCCCTCTTCCCGGGCCGACATGTTCCGCTCGTCGAACAGGCCGCCGCCCAAGCGGAAGGTCGGGTCCGCGAACCGACGTGTGCCGGCGACTCCGAGCTCGGCCGCTTCGGTCCGCGCCGCCGCCGCGGCCAACGCCGGATGATGTGCCCGCAGTTCTTCCGCGTAGCGGTCCAGCAACGCCGGACCGACCACGGCGGCGCCCTCGGACGGCACGGCATGATGGGACGCCGCCGGTGCATCGGCCGACACGGCGACGCAGAGGAGGGCGGCGAGCAGGGTCGCCGACGCGGACGAGACACGCGTTCTCATGGGACGGGAAAGGAGGCGAAAGACGGACGACCGGACAAAGGACCTGGACAACGGACGACGACAGCGAGGCACACGGACGCCATCGATGGGCACACCGGGTGCGCGGAGCGGGGCCGGGTCAGATCAGCAGCGCGGCATCCCGCAGGAAAAGCGGGAGAGCCGGTGCCGGGACCGCGTCGGGGGACGGCGCGGAGAAGGACGCGGGAAGCGCGGCAGGAGCCGGGAGCGTCCAGAGAGCGGCGAGCAGGGCGAGCGGAGTGACGCGGGGACCGTGGTCGGTGGCCGGCGTCGGGGTCGGGGTCGAGGTGTCGTGCGGCGCGGCGGCGCGCTTCACACAACAGGCCGCAGCGCAGGCGAGCTTGGCCGGAGCGCAACAGCCGTGCTTGGCGGCCATGGTGGCCGGAGCAACTCCCGCCGAGCAACGGGTGGTGCCAAGATAGAACTGCGCCGCGAGGAGCACGAAGCTCATCAGGAGGGCGCAGGTTCGTTTCATGGGGTCAGCGGGCCGACATCCGCAAGGTCACTTCGCGTCGAGCTTCGTCAAATATTTCACCGGATCCTTGTCGAAGTCTTTCAAGCAATCCTTGCAGCAGAGCTTCACCTCCTGCCCGTTCACGACCCTCACGACGGGCGTGCCCATCTCGCCCAGCTTGTCGCCCGAGACGATGCAGGTGTTGAGCGGATATGGCTTGGCGGACGCCGAAGGCTTGTCGCTGTAGCTGTAGCTGGCGCAACCGGCGAGCAGGGCCACGACGGCGAGGGGCAAGAAGACCTTCTTCATGGACTCTGTAGGGTGTGGGTCAGGAAAAATCACTTCGCCGTCAGCTTCGCGAGGTACTTGGCCGGTTCGGCGTCGAAGTCCTTGCGGCAGTTCTTGCAGCACAGCTTGATCTCTTGGCCGGCGTGGACGAACACCACGGGATCGCCCATCGAGCCGAGCTTCTCGTCGGAGACGGGGCAGACGGTCAGCGGATAGGGCTTCACGCCCGCGGCGGTCGCCGGCGCGGCAGAGGTCGCCGGCGCGGTGTTGTCCGACTTGTCGCAACCGGTCAGGACCAAGAGCGCCGCGGCGAAGGAGGTGAGGATCAGGCTAGGTTTCATGCGGATCATCGTGCTGCCTTGAGGACTACACGAACCCCGAGGTTGTTCAACCGCCGACTTGGCCGGCCGGTCCGCGATGATAGGGCCCGTCGGCTCATTTGAGCGTCCCGAGGAACTCGACGATATCGCGCAACTCCTGGCGTGTGAGCAGTTGGGCGACGCCTTCGGGCATCCCGCTCAGACCTTTCTCGCGCGTGGCGATGTCCGACTTCTTGACCTTCACGTCGCCGTCCTCGGGCGAGAGGAGGGTGATCTCGGTATCCGTCTCGGACTTCACGACGCCCGCGTAGCTCACGCCGTTCTTGAGCGTCAGCGTCGCGCTTTCGAAGCCCTGCACGATCTGCTGGTTCGGGGACACGATGCTCTCCAGCAGATACTCGCGGGTCTGACGCGACGCGACGCCGTCGAGCACCGGCCCGGCGTTGCCGCCGCCGTCGGTGCCGATGTGATGGCAGCGGGTGCAGGCCGCGGCGGTGTTCTCGTAGAAGATCTTTTTGCCGCGGGCCGCGTCCCCTCCCGACAACGTCTCACGATAAGGCGTGAGATGGTCCTGTGGCAGTTTCCATTTGGCGTAGGCCTCGAGGCGCGATTTCACCGCGACGGCGCTGCGTTTGGCGGCGGCCTCGACGAGGTCGAGCATCACCTCGTTGGCGACCTCGCGCTTCATGAGCTTGTCGAGCCACTCGGCGAGGATGGCATCCGCGGCGTCGGATTTCAGGTCGCCGAGGGAGGTGAAGGCGGACTGCTGCTCCGTCAGCGAACCGCTGGTGAGCTTCGCTGTGAGCTGGCCCGCAGCATCATCGGGATTGAGCTCGGCGTTGAGCTTGGAGGCGGCTAGGCGCAGCGGCTCGGCGGGGTCCGCCGCCGCGAGTTTCAGCGCTTCGTCCACCGAGGCAGCCTTCAGACGGACCAACGAACGCAACGCGGCGGCGCGGGCGGCGGCAGGCGCGGAAGTGTCCTTCACCAGAGCGAGCAGCGGATCCGCGGCGGCGGCGATCCGGAGCTCCGCGGCGGCTTCGGAGGCGGCGATCCGGATGGTTTCAGGCGATCCGCCCAGCAGTCGCGCGAGCTGGGGCCGCAGGGCGTCGCTGGCAGCAGCGGCGTCGCGTGAGGGTAGCGGCCGGAAGGTGCCCACGATGCGGTCGCGCGGGTGCGGCTCGGCCCATGCCGCCAAGTCGTGCAACACCTCGGTGCGGACGATATCCGATAGATCGGACCGGGCGGCGAGGGCGGCGAGGCGACGCGCGGCTTCCGGCGTGCCGACGCGGAAGTTGGCGTTCACCACGCGCAGAAGCATCGGTGTGAGCTGGTCAAGCGGTGCATCGCCCCATGGCAGCGGCTGGTCGGCGCGCACGTCGCGGATGGCACCGGGCGCGGGCACCGGGACCGGGGCCGGCTTCAGGGACGCGAACTGTCCCAGCAACGCGTCGAGCTTCGCGGGCTCGGCGAGGGCGGCGAGGGCGGGCAGCGCGTTGGTGATGGGCACATCGTTGATCGCGCGCGCGGCCTCGATAACGAGCAGCGGATCGGTGTCGGCGTGGAATCGGCCGACGTTCGTGTCGGCGCGGAGGCGATAGGCCAGCAGTGTCACGATGCGGGCGATGCCGGCTCGGTTCGTCG
>JANNAJ010000232.1:0-4015 GCA_031384285.1 Verrucomicrobiota bacterium | reverse complement strand
GCTCGGGACCTCGACGTAGAGCTTCTCGATGGGCTCGAGCGCGTTGCCTTCGGCGTCCTTCTTCCAGAGCACCTCGGGGCGGGAGACGAGCACCTCGAAGCCTTCGCGGCGCATCTGCTCGACGAGGATGGCGATCTGCATCTCGCCGCGGCCGGCGACCGAGAAGATCTTCGGGTCGGGGGTCTGGGCGATGCGGAGCGCGACGTTCGTGCGGACCTCCTTGACGAGGCGGTCCCAGATGTTGCGGGCGGTGACCTGCTTGCCCTCGGTGCCGGCGAGCGGGCCGTCGTTGACGGCGAACTCCATCTGGATCGTCGGCGGATCGATGGGGATGTAGGGGAGGCCGGTGCGGGCCTCGCTGTCGCAGATGGTCTCGCCGATGAAGACCTCCTCGAAGCCGGTGAGACCGACGATGTCGCCGGCGTGGGCTTCCTGGACCTCGATGCGCTTCATGCCCTCGAAGTGGTAGATCGCGGTGATCTTGCCCTTGGAGATCTTGCCGGAGCCGTGGCGGCAGATGGCGCTATCGCCGATCTTGACCTTGCCCTCGTAGATCTTGCCGAAGGCGATACGACCGAGGTAATCGCTGTAGTCGAGGTTCGCCACGAGCATCTGGAAGCCCTCGCCGGCGTGAGCGCGGGGCGGGGGGATGTGCTTCACGATGGCGTCGAACAGCGGCTCCATGGTGCCGGCCACGTGCTCGAGCTCGAGCTTGGCGTAGCCCTGCTTGGCGGAGCAGTAGATGAAGGGGAAGTCGAGCTGCTCGTCGGTGGCGTTGAGGCTCATGAAGAGCTCGAACACGAGGTCGAGCACCTTCTTGGGGTTGGCGTTCTCGCGGTCGATCTTGTTGATCACCACGATCGGCTTCGCGCCGGCCTCGAGCGCCTTGCGGAGCACGAAACGGGTCTGCGCCTGCGGGCCTTCCGCGGAATCCACGACGAGCAGCACGCCGTCGATCATGTTCATGATGCGCTCGACCTCGCCGCCGAAGTCCGCGTGGCCCGGGGTGTCGACGATGTTGATGTGGAAGTTCTTGTACTTGAAGGCCGCGTTCTTCGCGCGGATGGTGATGCCCTTCTCCTTCTCAAGGTCCATCGAATCCATCAGCCGCTCCTCGGACGACTCGTGCTGGTTGGCGCGGAAGGTGCCGGATTGCTTCAGGAGGCAATCGACCAAGGTGGTCTTGCCGTGGTCGACGTGGGCGATGATCGCGATGTTGCGGATATGCTGCATAAACGGGTCCCCTAACTAGGGCCGGCGAGCATGCCGGCTGGCCACAAGAGGTCAAGCGTCCAACCGGTCGTCACACGATCGACGCGGTCGGCGGCGGGCCGCCGGCCGACGAGGATCCGGTCGCCGCCGCCGAACAAGGCGTGCTCGCGCTTGCCCAAAGAAAAAGACCTCCCAGCTCGCGCCGGGAGGTCTTCGGAAAAAGGCAGGTTCAGATGAACTCGTTGAACAGGGCTTCCAAGCGCTCTTGGCGGCCGCTCTCCAGGTCCGTCACCTCGCCGATCTTCAGGGCGTGTTTCTCGCAGTCGGCGAACGTCGCCTTGCCGGCCTCGATCTTCGCGCCGATGCCGGAATCCCAGCTGCGGTAGCGGGTCTTCACGAAATCGGCGAGCCGTCCGTCGGCGCGGACCTTGGCGGCGATCTTCAGGCCGCGGGCGAAGGCGTCCATGCCGGCGATGTGGGCGTAGAACAGGTCCTCGAGGGTGTGGCTCTCGCGGCGCACCTTGGCGTCGAAGTTCGTGCCGCCGGTGGTGAAGCCGCCGTGCTTGAGCACGGTGAGCATCACCTGGCTGGTGAGGTAGAGGTCCGTGGGGAACTGGTCGGTGTCCCAGCCGAGCAGCATGTCGCCCATGTTGGCGTCGATGGACCCGAGCGCGCCCGCGGCGGCGGCGACCTCGAGCTCGTGCTGCATCGAATGGCCGGCCAGCGTGGCGTGGTTGGTCTCGATGTTGAGCTTGAAGTGTTCGAGCAGGCCGTACTCGCGGAGGAAGTTCAGGCAGGCCGCCGCGTCGGAATCGTACTGGTGCTTGGTCGGTTCTTTCGGCTTGGGCTCGATGTAGAAGGGCCCGGCGAAACCGAGCTTCTTCTTGTAGTCCACCGCCATGTGCATGAACTCGGCGAGGTGGTCCATCTCGCGGGCGAGATCGGTGTTGAGCAGCGTGGAGTAGCCCTCGCGTCCGCCCCAGAAGGTGTAGCCTTCGCCGCCCAGCTCATGGGTCCACTCCATCGCCTTCTTCACCTGCGCGGCGGCGTAGCAGAACACGTCGGCGCTGCAGCTCGTTGCCGCGCCGTGCATGTAGCGGGGATGGACGAAGTTCTGCGCGGTGCCCCAGAGGAGCTTGATCCCGGTGTCCTTCTGCAGCTTCTTCAGCTCCTTGCCGACGGCGTCGAAGTTCTTGTTCGACTCGGCGAGCGTCTTGCCGTGCGGGGCGACGTCGCGGTCGTGCCAGCAGTAGTACGGGGCGCCGACCTTCGAGGTGAACTCGAACATCGCGTGCGCGCGGGCCACGGCATCCTTCACGGTGCCTTCGCCGGCGTTCCACGGGCGCTGCGCCGTGCCCCAGCCGAACATGTCGCCGCCCGTCCCGCGCATCGTGTGCCAGTACACCACGGCGAAGCGCAGGTGCTCCTTCATGGACTTGCCCTCGACGAGCTCGTCCGGGTTGTAGTGCTGGAAGGCGAGGGGGTTCTTGGTGCCCGGGCCTTCGAACTGGATGTTCCCGATCTTCGGGAAGAACTGCTTGCTCATGTTGTGTGTTGGATGCGGAACGTCCGGAGAGTCTAGGGGATGCCGCCCGCATGAGAAGAGGTGAAATTTCTCAGCCGGCGTTGAGAAAAACCTCAAGCCGTCGGGAAGCGCCGCGCTAGATCTCGTTCTCCTCGAGGAACCGTCGCCCGAAGCGGTCCACCAGCCCGCCGAGGAGCCGGAACGCGGCCTGCCGGGCCTTCGGCAGGTGGGCGGTGTGGACCGCGTTGTGCTCGATCACCGGCCGGCCACCGCGCCGGCGCTTGAAATCGCCCGCGCCCGAACTGTAGTTAAGCAGCTGTCCGCGTTCCGCGACGCGTTGGAGGAGCATCGACACCAGGTGCCGGTAGAGGCCCAGGTCCGTCGGCAGCGTGGTGTCGTGGCCGATGAACGGGGTGGAGGTGACGCCTCCGTGGGTGAAGCAGCCGGACACGCCGTCGAGCCGACCGGAGACGTGCCGGAGCCCGCGGAACTCCAGCCAGCGTCCGCGCAACGCCCGCGAGACGAAGAGCCGGGTGTACCGCGGGTTGAGCCGGGAATGTTTCTCCACGTAGAGCCGTTGGTAGAGCTCGGTGATCCGCGGCACGTCCTCCTCGGTGAACGCGTCGTGCTCCACGACATGGTGCGACCTGAGCTGCCCGAGCTCCTTGAGGTCGCGCTTCACCGTGCTCTTCTGCGCGAACTCCTTCGTCCTTCCGTCGAAGAGGTAGACCTGACGGCTGGTGATCAACCGGTATCCCGCGAGCGCGAGCGCCCCGGGAAGCCCCGTGCCGTCCGCTTCGTGGATGTTCTTGATGAGCACCGCGTGCCTCGGGAACGCAGCCGCGAGCGCCGCGGTGACCGGTCCGACCGCGGCTGCCGTGCCCGGGGCATGCAGGTTGGTCGAGCAGAGCCAACTGCTCCACTGCACCACGCGGTCGCCTTCGGCGATGCGCAGCAGGGCATCCATCACGACCAATCCGGCGCGGGCCGCGAGCCGTTGCCCCGGCGTCGGTACCAAGGCCAGCTCGGCGCGCGGATAGCGCACGTACTGGGTGTGCAGGGAGCAGGGGTACGAGTTGTCCTCGATCGCGTCGTTGACGGTGATCGGCCAGACGTCGCCACCGGCGGCCACGACGCCCGGCCGCGTGCGGAGGTTGGGCGCGAACGCCGCCGAGCCTTCTTCGAGGATGCCGCGCCAATAGCCGTGGTTCTCCCCGGCATAGGCGGCCAAGCAGGCTTGGGCCGATTCCTGGAAGTGGATCCGGACATCGGGCGGGG
>JANNAJ010000230.1:0-4839 GCA_031384285.1 Verrucomicrobiota bacterium | reverse complement strand
GAACCGCCCATCCGTCACCGCAAGAACGTCCCGGACTGCTGGCTCGCGCTGGAGCTGCACGAGGGCAAGAACCGCCAGGTCCGTCGCATGACCGCCGCGGTGGGACACGCGACGCTGCGGCTCATCCGGGTGCAGATCGGGGCCTTCGCCTTGGGCGACCTCGCGGAGGGGAAGTGGCGCGAACTGACGCCGACGGAACGACGGCTGGTGTTGGCGTGAGATCCGGGTGGGTTTCAGGTCCAAGGTCTCGCGTCTCGCGTCTCACCTCGCGCGCATGGCTTGTCCCGGTGCGCTCCGTCTGCTCCTCTCGGGCCGTGCCTCCGCTGCCTCACAAGATCGCCACGCTGCTGTACGCCTTCGACGAGGCGGACGACGTGCTGCTGCTCCAACGGGCGCAGGAACCGAACCTCGGCCTCTGGTCGCCCCCCGGCGGCAAGCTCAAGACCGATCTCGGGGAATCGCCCTACGGCTGCGCCTGCCGCGAAGCCTGGGAAGAGACCGGCCTGCGCCTCTCGCCGTCGGATCTCGCGCTCACCGGCATCGTGAGCGAGCACGGGTTCCTCGGGCAGGCGCATTGGCTGATGTTCCTCTTCGAGGTGCGGCCGCGTCTGTGCATGCTGCCGCCGCCGCACCGTGAAGGTACATTCGGATTCTTCGGCCGCGCCGCGCTCGGCTCGTTGGCGCTGCCGCCGACGGACCGTGAACAGATCTGGCCGCTGTTCTGGGAGCATCGCGGCGGGTTCTTCTCCGCGCACTGCCGCTGCCACGCCGGCGGAGAGAACGTGTGGACCCTCGAAGAATCGCGGCCCGGCCCCGGATCCAGCACCTAGAAGGGATGGACCGGATGTCCGGGTTGCCTACGAGGTGGATTTCCTTCCGGACATCGGGTCGATCCTGTCAGACCCTTCTCCATCGATGAGCGACCTGGAAGCGGACGAGATGTTCATGGGCGAGGCCTTGCGGCAGGCGATGCGCGCGTACGAGGCCGGCGAGGTGCCGGTCGGTGCGGTCGTCGTGCGCGGCGGAAAGGTGATCGCCCGGGCCTGGAACCAGGTGGAGATGCTCAAGGACGCCACCGCCCATGCCGAGATGCTGGCGCTGACGATGGCCGAGGACGCCGTGGGCGACTGGCGACTGACCGACTGCACGCTCTACGTGACCAAGGAGCCGTGCCCGATGTGCGCCGGGGCGGTCGTCCACTGCCGGTTGGCGCGCGTGGTCTTCGGTGCGCCGGACGCCAAGGGCGGCGCGGCAGGCGGCGCCATGAACCTGCTCCAGTTCCCCACGCTGAACCACCGGTGCGACATCACGCCCGGGGTGCGCGGCGATGAATGCGCCGGCGTGCTGAAGGCCTTCTTCGCCGAGCGCCGGGCGGAGAAGGGGAGCTGAGCAAGGGGCGCACGGGCGGAGCGATGCTTCCTGCGCCCGCAAGACGTCCGACCGATGCTCGCGGCGGCCCGTCAGCTGACGAGGAGCAGCGACACCTTCTCGCCGCTCTCGTTGCGGGCGAGCCCTTGGGCGCGGGGGTCGTTCACCCGCTTGCCGTCCACGAGGAACTGGTAGTGATGGCCTCCGTGACCGAGCGTGACCGAGAGCCCGAAGGAGCCGTCGTAGCCCTTCTTCATCGGATGGCTCGACGGGTTCCAGTCGTTGAAATCGCCGACGAGGAACACTTCCTTCGCCTGCGGGGCGAGGTGGATGAAATTGATGGGCTTCAACGTCGCCTTGGCCTGCAGGCGTTGCAGCGGGGAACTCGCGGGACGGAGCGGATGCATGTCGTTGACCATTGTGAACGTGTCGGTCGCGATATCGCTGTCCGGGTCGAGCGCGACATCGCGACGGGCTAAAAAGCCGAAGCCCGCGCGCCCCGCAAGCGGAAGTTGGCCGGCGGCCGGGTTTATTTTCACCGGAGGTCAGGGACGCGGCCGGCACAAGGGCAAGTCGGTCCTTCCTGCCAGGCCTCTGCCCGTGCGCGCCGCGGACGCTTCCTACGCTCGGTTTGCGATTTCCAAGGCCTGTTCCGTCGCGGCCCGGGCCTGCGGAAACCATGGCGAAGGAACGAGCCGCAACGCCGGATGTCCTTCCCCATGGCCTCCTCGACACCGCCGTACAGGGTGGGGACTGCGCGTCGTCGCCGGCTCGGGAGACGACCGGGCGAAGAAACGACAACGCCGCCTTCTTGGTCCTCCGGAGGAATCAGGGAAGGCGGCGGGGCCGCGTGGTCAGGTCACTTCGCGCCTTGATCGATCCAAGCGCGCACCAGACCGACCTCTTCGGCGGTCAGCGCCTTGGGCATCTTGAAACCGCCCGGACCACCAGGTCCGCCGGGTCCGCCGGGCCCACCCGGTCCGCCTTGAGGGCGATCGCCGCCGCCTTTGCGATCGCCGCCGGGACCGCCCGGTCCGCCTGGGCCGCCGGGTCCGCCGGGTCCGCCGCGACCGGGCTTGCGCTTGGGAGGCATCGTCTTCTCCTCGTCGAGACCCGAGATGGCGACGACGAGCGCGCTCTCCTTGCTCTTCTTGGGCACCACGACCTTGCCGTCCTCGCCGCCCTTCAGCACCGCGGCCAACGAATCGAGCCGGAGGTCGCCCTTCTGCTTGTTCTCACCGTGGCAGCCGGTGCAGGAGGCCTCGAACAAGGGTTTGATGTCCTTCTCGAAGGTCAGGCCTTTCTGGGAGGAAGGAGGAGGCAGCTTGCTCAGGTCGGCATCGGCGAACGCGGAGCCGGACAGCGCGATGGCTCCGGCAAGGAACAGGAGAGAGGTGTGTTTCATGGGATGATGTCAGGTGACGCGGTCTTGACCGGCGTGGTGGTGGAGCGGTTACGGAGCGTTTTCAGGCCAAGGCAGGGCATCGTGCGGCGATCGTGCCGGCGGCGGTTCCCGCTTGAGCCGGCGTCCGCCGGCCGCGATAAAGCGCCTCTCCGATGAACATCTTCGAAGACCTCCAGTGGCGCGGCCTCGTGTCCGATTGCACCGATACCGAGGCGCTGCGGCAGCGGCTCGCGGCGGGAGCGGTGACGCTCTACTGCGGGTTCGACCCCACGGCGGATTCGCTGCACGTCGGCAGCCTCGTGCCGTTGATCACGCTCCGGCGCTTCCAGGACGCGGGGCACATCCCCATCGCGGTCGCGGGCGGCGCGACCGGCAGCATCGGCGACCCGAGCGGCAAGACCGCCGAGCGCCAGCTGCTCACCAAGGAGAACATCGCCGCCAACGTCGCCGGCGTGCGCCCCCAGCTCGCGCGGCTGCTCGATTTCACGGCCTCGCCCAACACCGCCCGTCTGGTCGACAACGCGGATTGGACCGACGGCATCAGCTTCATCGGTTTCCTGCGCGACATCGGGAAGCATTTCACGGTGAACCAGATGGTCGCCAAGGAATCCGTGCGCGCCCGGATGGAGGACCGGGAGGTCGGCATCAGCTACACGGAGTTCAGCTACATGCTGCTCCAGGCCTTCGATTTCTACGTGCTCTGCCGCGACCAGGGCTGCGACCTGCAGATCGGCGGCTCGGACCAGTGGGGCAACATCACCGCGGGCATCGACCTCATCCGCAAGAAGCTCGGCAAACCCGCCTTCGGGCTCACTCTGCCGTTGATCACCAAGGCGGACGGCACGAAGTTCGGCAAGACCGAGTCGGGGACCGTCTGGCTCGATCCGCGCCGCACCAGCGTCTACCGCTTCTACCAGTTCTGGGTCAACGCGGACGACCGGGACGTCATCCGCCATCTCAAGTTCTTCACCTTCCTCGGCCGCGAGGAGATCGAGGCGCTCGAAGCCCGGCACGCGGCGGACCCCGGCGCGCGGGTCGCGCACAAGGCGCTGGCGAAGGCCGTCACCGACCTGCTGCACGGCGAGGCGGCGACGCTGGAGGCCGTCCGCGCGAGCGAGATCCTCTTCGGCGGCGGACTCGACGGCATCGGCGAGGGCACGTTCGGCGACATCGTGGGCGAGGTACCGACGAAGGACATCGAAGCCGCGAAGCTCGCCGGGCCCGGCTTGTCGCTGGTGGAGCTCTTCGTCCACGCGGGCCTCGCGCCCAGCAAAGGACAGGCACGGAAAGACCTCGAGGGCGGCGGACTCTATCTCAACAACATCCGCGTCACGGATGTCGCCGGATCCGCCTCGTCCGCCGATCTGCTGTTCGGCAAGCACCTGCTGTTGCGGAAGGGCAAACGCAACTACGTCGTCGTCACCGCGCGTTGAAGGGAGACGTGCGTTTGGGATAGCCGGCCGTGCCTCCGCGGCATGGTTGTCCGGCGGGCCTTGGACCAACGTCATCCCTTCCCGTAAAAAGAATCGTATGCGCACTCCCTTCCTCCGGTCCGCCCAGCGCGGCGCGTTCACGCTCATCGAGCTGTTGGTCGTCATCGCCATCATCGCGATCCTCGCCGGCATGTTGTTGCCGGCGCTGGGCAAGGCGAAGGGCAAGGCGCTCGCGACCGCCTGCCTGAACAACCAGCGCCAGATGGGCCTCGCGACCCTCATGTACGTGGGGGACTTCAAGGCCTTCCCGGGAGCGATCGATGCCCGCAACACCATCGATGGCAAGGCCAACCCGGGCTACTTCTCCTACATCTGGGTCAATCGGCTCTTCTCGCAGATGGGCACGAACCGCGCCGCGTTCTGGTGCCCGGCCAACAAGCCAGACTCGAAGTGGGACACGAACGTGAACAAGACCCTCAAGGGCCAGCTCGAGTATATCGGTACGCCGGTGTTCTCGAAGGGCGCGGCCGCCTTCAGCTATGGCTACAACGACTGGGGGCTCCGGGCTCCGGGCGCGTTGCCCCAGCTCGGCCTGGGCGGCGACATCGGCGTCGTCCCCGAGGTCAAGGAGGG
>JANNAJ010000218.1:0-5482 GCA_031384285.1 Verrucomicrobiota bacterium | reverse complement strand
GAGGCGCGCGGCCTCTGTGCCGTGTCGGGCCGGCCAAGTCTGTCGCCGATAGGATCCGTCGCCGTGGCCGACCTTTGAACGCGGGAGCCGTGCCCGGGTCGATTCCCTGCCCCGCCCAGATCCGGTCCGCCATGTCCCGCTTCGCAAGATCGTCACGGATCGCCACGGGCTGCATCCGCTTCGCCGTGGTCATCGGCATCGTCGCCGGTTGGTCGCGGACGGCCGGCCTTGTGCGCACCGCTCCGCGCAGGAACAGCCCCCTTGACTCACCCTGCCCTCGGACCGTCACCGGACCGCACGATCGATGAGCAGGGATCGCCGGGTCAGAGCAGCACGCCGCAGACGCAAGCCGTCATGTAGCTGGCTAGCAGGCCGCCGACCATGGCCTTCATGCCGAGGGTGGCCAGGTCGCCGCGACGGGCCGGCACCAGCGCGCCGATGCCGCCGATCTGGATGGCGACGCTGGCGAGGTTCGCGAACCCGCAGAGGGCGTAGGTCGTCAACACGTAGCTGCGCGGATCGAGCGAGGCCTTCTGCGAGGAGAGGCTGAGGTAGCCGATGAACTCGTTGAGCACGATGCGTTCGCCGAGGATCTGGCCGATGGCGACGCAGTCCTTGGGCGGGATGCCCATGGCCCAGGCGAACGGGGCGTTGGCATAGCCGAGGACCGTCTGGAGCGGTTGCGGGTTGTGCCAACCGACATGGGCGAAGAGCCAACCGAGGATCCAGTTCGCTGCGGCGACGATGGAGGTGAAGGCGATGAGCATCGCGGCGACGTTGATGGCGAGCTTCATTCCGTCGCTCGCGCCGGTGCAGATGGCGTCGATGCCGTTGATGGTCTCGCGCTCGATCCTGGCGGTAGCGCCGGCGGCCGTCTCGCTCACCTCGGTCTCGGGCACCATGACCTTGGCGATGAGCAGCGCAGCCGGAGCGCTCATCACGCTGGCGGTGAGGAGGTGTCCGGCGGGGATCTTGAGCACGCCGGAATACACGGCCATCACGCCGCCGGCGATGGTGGCGAAGCCGCCGACCATCATGCAGTTCAGCTCGCTGCGGGTCATGCGGGCCAGATAGGGCTTGATCACCAGCGGCGCCTCGGTCTGGCCCATGAAGATGTTGGCCGCGGCGCCCAAGGTCTCGCTGCCGCTGGTGCCCATGATGCGGCGCATCACCCACGCCATCGCGCGCACGATCACCTGGAGGATGTTGTAGTGGTAGAGCAGCGAAGAGACCGAGCTGATGAGGATGACCGTGCCGGCGACGACGATCGCCAGAAGCAGGGCGTTGCCCGGACCGAAGGCCTTCGAGAGCAGGTCCTCCTTCGCGAGCGGACCGAACACCAGCTGGTTCCCCTCGTTGGCGAAACCGATGAACTTGTTGATCGCCGCCTGGCATCCGCCGAAGACCCTGGCGCCGAGAGCCGTGTGCAAGATGAAGGCGCCGAAGCTGAACTGGAGCGCCACGCCCCATACCACGGGCCGCCACGGGAACCGTCCACGGTTCTCCGAACAGATCCAAGCGAAGCCGATGAGCAGGAAGATCCCGAGAGCGCTGGTGAGTTTGAGCGTCACGGGTTGACAGCGTAGGCCGCGGCTCCGGGGTTTGTCGAACGGCGAACGGACCCGATGCGCGATGCGCGATGCGCGATGCGAGGCGGCGGACCCGTGATGGGGCACGGCGCCTGTTCTGTAGAAACGACCGGCCGGAGAGAGGATCTGGGAACCAGGAGAACCAGAGCTTCATCCGCTCCGTTCCTGCCTTTCAGAGCGTGTCCACGCGGCCCGGCATGGTGTGCGGCCCAGGCGTCCGAAGGCGGAATTCCCGACCAGGGCGGGCCCGGATGCACCCGTGGCCGCGGCTCGCTTCGGCGTGCTGCGGATGCCGCCGACGCGGGGAGAAGTCACGGACGGGCGGCAGCCCGTCCCTACCATCGTGGGTAGGGTCCGCGCTGCCGCGTGGCCCCATCTGTCCCGTGGGCCCCGCTCAGGCGACTTCCACGATTCGGAAGTAGCTGACGACCTCCGCGACCACCGACTCTTGGGGGAAGAGCCCGAACCCGACGCAGAGGCCATGCTCGGCCTCCGCGTCGCTCGCGCCGACCTCCTTGGACACGCCTACCGGGATCTTCCACACACCACCTCAACTGATCGCCACTTCGGGGCGCACCCCGCCGCGGGTCGCTGTTTGCATAGAACGCGCCGTTCCCGTATGGGACGTCCATGTCACGCCGCTGTCCTGCCCTGCTCTGCTTGCTCTGGTTGTGGTGCACCGGGTCCGGCGCGGCCGATGACATCGCGTTGGTCGGGGTCGGCGACGAGTGGCGGTTCGTGCCGGGCATCATCGAACCCTCCGTGCCGGCCGCCGCTTGGCGGGAGCCCGGCTTCGACGATGGCGGATGGCTCCGGGGCGGATCCGGGTTCGGGCGGACGATCCACGGGGAGAACACCCTCTTGGATGAGGTGCCCGGATTCTTCGTCTCCGCCTATTTCCGCCGACAGTTCGTCGTGGCCGCGCCGGGACAGGTCCGTTGGCTGACGTTGCGGATGGATTGGCAGGGCGGCTTCGTGGCGTTCCTCAACGGCCGCGAGGTGCTGCGCCGCAACGTGGCGAACGGCCCTTCGGGCCACGTCCCCTTCGACCGCCTCGCGGACTTCCGCGCTCCCGGCGGAGCGGAGGACTTCGACATCAGCTTCGCCACCACCCAGCTCGTCGCCGGCACCAACGTGCTGGCGATCCAGGTCCACAGCTCCGGCGCGCCGGGACCGGCCATCGCTCTGGTGCCCGAGCTGCTCGCGGATTTCGCGCGCGGACCCATGGTGCTCAACGTGGGATCCGACCGGGCCGATGTCGTGTGGAGGACGCCGGTCCCGGCATCCGGCCGCGTCGAGTTCGGTCCCACGCCGGGGTTAGGTTCCGTCGTCCGCGCCGGTGCCGCGTCGACCGGACAGGTGGTCCGCATCACCGGACTCGTGCCCGGCACGCCGAACTATTACCGCGTGGTGGCCGAGGACAACGGTCGCGAGGTGGTCTCACCGGTGACCGAGGTCCGCACGCTCCCGGCGGAGGGCGACCTAAGGGTCGTGCTGATCGGCGATTCCGGATCGGGTAGCGCGGCCCAGTTCGCCATCGCGCGGCAGATGGAACTGCGCCGTCCCGACCTGTTCCTCCACCTCGGCGACGTGGTCTATCCGCAGTTCACGTTCCCGTACGCGGATACCCGGTGCCTGAGCGTGTACCGGCGGCTGCTGCGCTCGACGCCGTTCTATTTCACCTGGGGGAACCACGACATCCTCGCCGGCACGGAGCCGATGAGCGCCGCGCTGCGCCCGCCGACCAACGACGTCCCCGTCGCCGACCATCTCGCGGACCGCACCCAGCCGGACCTCTACTACTCCTTCGACGCGGGCGACGCACACTTCGCGGTGCTCTTCTGTCCGTTCCTCTCCCAATACCAGCCCAAGCCCGGATCACCGCAGGTGCTCTGGCTCGAGCGGGACCTCGCGGCCACGAAGAAGCCGTGGCGCTTCCTCCTGCTCCATCATCCGGTGATGAGCTCGGGGCTCCATCGGGCGGACGATTTCAACTTCAACGGCCTGCGCGACATGGCGGAGCTGGCCGACGTGCTGATGCCCATCGCGGCGAGACACGGCGTCCAGGCCGTCTTCACCGGGCACGACCATGATTACGAACGTTTTCGACCGATCGACCAGACCCGCGTCTTCGTCACCGGCGGCGGCGGCATCGGGCTTTATCCCTTGGCCCAGACCGACACCAACAGCGCCTACTTCGCCTCGCGCCACCATCTCACCGAGGTCCGGCTGCACGGCGACACGATGCGCGTGCTCGGGGTCGGGACCGCCGGCGAGGTGTTCGACGCGACGGAGTTCCGCCGCACCGCGCCCGGGTCGGAGGATCCGGACGGCGACGGCCTGGGCAACGACATGGAGGCCGTCCTCGGCACCTCGCCCCGCGACCACGACACCGACGGCGACGGCCTGCCCGACGGATGGGAATGGCTGCACGGCCTGGATCCCCGGTCGGTGATCGGATCCGACGGCCCGGGAGGCGATCCCGACGGCGACGGGATGACGAATCTCGCGCGCTTCCTGGCCGAGCCGCCGGACGACGCGCCGGTGACCTTCGTGGCGAGCCGCGGTCCGGCCGGCGGGATCCGGCTCCGCTGGCTCGGCAAGCCCGGCCCCAAAGCCCTGCTCGAAGCGGCGTCCACAGCCGACGGCCTGTTCACCGCGGTCCCGGCCTACGGCCCGCCGCGCAGTCTCACGTCCGGCACGCAGTCCTTCGAACCGCCTGCGGAGGACACGATGCGCTTCTTCCGCATGCGCCTGCTCTGAACCGGATCGACGCGGACGGCGATTTTTCTCGTTGGCAATCCCCGGCGACCGACCGGCAGTCTTCCCGCACCGATGAAATCCTATCGCCTGAACCGGCTCTTCAACGCCAAGTCCGCCCGCTGCTTCGACGTCGCCATCGACCACGGCTTCTTCAATGAACGTGGTTTCCTCCAAGGCATCGAGGACATGGGAAAAGCCGTGAAGACGGTCGTCTCCGCCGCGCCCGACGCCATCCAGCTCACCATCGGCCAGGCCCACTACCTCCAGTCGATCCCGGGCCGCGAGAAGCCGTCGCTCGTGCTCCGCACGGACGTAGCCAACGTCTACGGCAGCCAGCTCCCGCGCACGCTCTTCAGCCGCATGATCGATTCCCCGGTCGAGCAGGCGCTCCGCCTCGACGCGACCTGCGTCGTCGTGAACCTGTTCCGCATCCCGGGCGAGCCCGAGGTCATGGACCAGTGCGTCCAGAACATCCTCCGGATCAAGCCCGATTGCGACCGCCACGGGATGCCGCTGATGGTCGAGCCGCTCGTCTTCCAGTCGAACACCAAGGCCGGCGGCTACATGGTCGACGGCGACATCGAAAAGATCCTCCCGCTCGTCCGGCAAGCCGTGGAGCTCGGCGCGGACATCATCAAGGCCGACCCGACCGACGATGTCGGCGTCTACGGCAAGGTCGTCCAAATCGCCGGCACCATCCCTGTGCTCGTCCGCGGCGGCGGCCGCGCCCCCGACGCGGAGATCCTCGCCCGCACCGAGCAGTTGATCCAGCAAGGCGCCGCCGGGATCGTCTACGGACGCAACATCATCCAGCATACCGATCCCGCCGGCATGACCCGCGCCCTCATGGCCATCGTCCACGACGGCGCGACCGCGGCTCAGGCCGCGAGATTGATCAAGGCCTGACCGGACCGATCCGTGCCCGCAGACCGCTCACCTGCGCGGACCCGATTTAGCCGGACAACGCCTGGCCCCGCTGCCCCGGGAGAGCGGACTTTCCAGTCCGCCCGCTCGCCCCATGCCCTAACGCATGGGCTTCACCCCGCGGCCCCGACGAGCACCACAGGTCAGAACCGCCGGTTGACGGCCGCTCCCACGAGCGTCCGCCACCGCCGCCCGCATCTGGAAGG
>JANNAJ010000216.1:0-9434 GCA_031384285.1 Verrucomicrobiota bacterium | reverse complement strand
CGCGGCGAGCGCGGCGTCGCGCCGGGCCCCGAGATACGGCGCCAGGTCGAAGCCGCTGAAGATACGCGTGTACTGGTCGGCCCGTCCGATGCCGGCCGCAAGGTACTGTTCCGCCATGGCATCGGCGACGGTGACGAAGTGGTCGGTCACGCGGCCGGCGACCCGTTCGGCGGTGGTGAAGACCGCGTTCGCGAGCGGGCCCTGGAACGTCCCGAAGCTCGGTCCATGGATGCCGTGGACGATGATCGGGACGCCGGCCTTCCGCGCCGCGAGGCGGCCCAGGATCCCGGCCTTGCCGCTGTGGGTGTGGACGAGGTCGGGGCGCTTCTCGCGGAAGATCGCCACGAGCCGGCGGTAGGCGAGCCGATCGGTCCACGGCCGCACCGCCCTGACCAGCTCGGGCACCCGCGTTAGGCAACCGGCGGCGGCGACCATCGGTTCGAGGGAACCTTCGCGTCCGGTGGTCGGGCCGGCGACCAGGTCGACCTCGAGGCCGGGCTTCGCCCGCAGCCCGAGGACGGACGCGATGGTGTTCTCCTGGGCGCCGCCGACGATCAACCGCGTGATGACGTGGGTGACGCGCACGGGGCAGGACTCACCGGCCGCCCTTCAGGCGGGCGACCCGGGCGACGACCGACGCGTACTCGGCGGTATCCTTCGGCGCGACCGCGATGTAGCGCTCGAAGTGCTTGATCGCGGCAGCGGTGTCCTTCTTGCGCTCGGCGATCTCGCCGAGCCCGAACTGGAAGATGTGCCGTTCCGGATGCTTGCCGGCGAGCTTCTCGTAGTCGCGGCGCGCTTCGTCGAGCTTGCCGGTCTGCAGCAGGCAGATCGCCCGGTTCGCGCGTGCGACCTCGTTCTCCGGATCCTGCCGGACGAGCTTCTCCAGAAGCGGCAAGGCTTGGTCGAACTGGTTCCGCCCCATCGCGACGAGCACACGTCGCGAAGCGATGGTGGTGTCGTCCGGCTGCATGAGCGCCCATTGGTCGAGGGCTTTGAGCGCGTCGTCAGGACGGCCCGATTCGATGTAGAGCTGGCTGAGCAGGTCGAGCGGGTCGGCTGCGTCGGGCAACGTGCGCCGGGCCTGGAGGAGAAGTTTCTCCGCCTCCGGACGGCGGCCGAGGCGGAAGAGGGCGGTGGCCTCGAGGCGGATGAGCTTGGCCTGGTCGTCTAGCTTCAGGGTCTCCTTGGCGCGCAAGTCCGCGGCGGCGGCGAGCGCCATCGTCGGTTCACCGGCGGTGAGGCAGGCACCGACGTATCCGAGCGCGGCGAGCGTGAAACTGGGATCCAGCTGGTGCGCGCGCAGGAAACGGATGGCGGCGCCGCGGGCGAGCTGGTCGGCGGATTGCTCGAGCGCCCGGGCGCTCATGAACAGGAAGCGCGGCTCGTCGACCGGCCCTTGTTCCGCGAAGACGCTGCCCAAGGACCTTCCGACGAGCGGTTTGCGGATCTCGTCGGTGATCGGCAGCTTGGCGCGCAACGCGGCGTTGACGCGGGAGTTCACCTCGGCGGCCAAGCTGTCACCATCCAGCTTCCGGGTCAGAGCGAACAGCTTCGCGGCATCGTCGAGCCTTCCGGCCTGCTGGAGATAGACGCCGCTGGTGTTGACCGAGCGGGCCCACAACACCGCCGCCTGCTTGGCGTTGACGGCACCGAGCTTGGACGCGGTGGCGAGCTCTTCGAGCTCGCTTTGGATCCGGGTCCAGTAGGCCACCAAAGCGGCCGACTCTTCGGCGGTGAGCGGCGGAGGCTCGACCTGGCGAGGTTCGTAGCCCTTCAACCGGAACACGGAATCGACCGGGCGTTGCTGGAACTGCTCGAGGATAAAGTTCGAGGCCGGGTTCAGATAGAAAGCCAGACCGTTCGTCGACGCGCGCGCCACCAGCTGGAGGAACGGTCCGGCGACGCTTTCCGTCGCCTTGGCGAACGCCGCGAGCTCGGGCCAACGCGCGCCGTGCTCGCGGAGGAGCCGTTCACGGTACCACTGCTGTGGAGCGAACGGCGTGAAGACCAAGAGATGCGGGACGACCGACGGCTCCCGCCGCAGATGCGCCGCCAGCAGCGCGTTCAGGACCGGGTCGTCGCACAGGACCACGGCCGGCTTCGAGGGCAGCGGTGCGACCAAGGAGCGGACGAGGTGGTCCAACGCGGGTCCGCTGTTGGAGCGGATGACGGGGAGGTTCCGTGCCACCAGCGCGGCCGGGACCCCGACCGTCAGGGCGAGCATCAGGCCGAAAACCAGCTTCGAGAGCGCGCTGAATCCGGGCGAAGGCCGTTCCCACGATTTCTCCGGCGAGTGGCCGCAGACGAGGAGGAAATAGCCGAGGAAATAGGCCGCGGCGAGCGCGGCGGTGAAGTGGAAGGTCAACAACGGGATGCCGCCGAACTGCGGGTCCAAGTGGATCATGATCCTCTGGCTGAACGCCGTGTCGAACGCCATGTAGGCGGCGATCGCCAAGAAGAAGAACTTCATCACCACGACCGCGCCGACGCTCATGAGGCGCTCGAGGCTCGAACCTTTCGTGCCGGTCCACCGGATGCCGACGAGCACCAGCGGCGCGATGTTGACCAGCGCCAGCAGGAGGAAGCGTCCCCGCGGCATGCCGAAGAGGTAGCTTTTCTGGACGACGAGATTGAAGTGCAGGATGTCCCAGAACCCGCGGCCGTCGCCCGACCGCATCTGGCCGGCCAACGGCAGGACCAGGTAGGCCGTCAGTCCAGCCGCGCCCCAAGCAACGAACCGGACCAAGAATCCCGCGTCGAGGACGGCGATCCCGCGGATCCAGACCAGCGCCACCGCGGCCAGCGGGACGAACCCGACCAGCGCCCAGTTTCCTGCAAGCCCCGCGCCGTAGATGAAAGCGAACCTCCAGAGCCATGTCTCCCGGAGGTCTTGGCGGTATTCCAACAGGCAGCGGATGCAATAGGCGAAAACGAGCAGGTCGAGCATCTCGCCGGTCTGTGCCGTGGCCTGCTCCCAGAACGTGAGCTGGAAACCGAGCAGACCGGCGGCGAAGACCGGGGGAGCCCAGGCGAACTTCGTGTGCAGCATCGTGCGGTCCGAATGGCCGCGGACGCGTTGCTCTCGCGTGCGGTCATGCGGGAGCAGGGCGGCACAGCGCGCCATCAGGCCGGTGGCGCCCGCCGCGAAGACGGCGGCCAACAGGTTCATGGCGTACGGGAACTTCGCCTCGGGCACCCATCGCAACGGCAGGCTCAGCAGCCAGAGCAAGGGCCGCGTCTGCATCAGAGAACCATCCCAACCGCCCAGTTGCGCGGTGGTCTCCATCGAATTGGCGGCGATCCATGGGTTCAGCGTGGCCAGATACGCCGTCAGCATGACGAACGCGATGACCCAAGGCAGGCGGTCCGGCACGAAGGCACGCGGAGGCGAGGAGGAATCTTCCATAAGGTCGGTCCCGGAAACGTGCGGGTGCGACCCTAGACAAGGCAAAGCAAAACCGGTCGCCGGGTGCTTACGCGACGGTCCGTCGGACTTCCAGAACGGAGAAGACGAGCGTCATCGGTCCGAGAAAACGAACCGCGGCTGGAGCTGACGCATGCCCGGAGGGCTGAAGAGTCCCGGCGGTGCCGAGTGGTCGTTGGTGCCTCCCGACGATGCGCCCATCGTGAAACCGGCCAAGGACACCGGTCCGGTGTCCGAAGAGAGGACCGGACCGGCGGTGACCGCGTTGTCCAGCAGGCCCGACGGGGAGCGGGAGTGCGAGGCGATACCGGCCTGGAGCGGAAGGGGTGCCCAGACGGCGTTGTCGTCCTCGGGAACGCTCCGCGCCGCTTGATATGCCGCGACCCCGACGAGCCCCGTGCCCACACAGATCAATGCGTTGGCGCCGGCGAGGCCGCGCTGCCAGTTCAACGGCGCCAAGAACGCGCGCCACCAAGGCAGCGGGGCGGCGAGTTCCGCCGCTTCGATCCGTGCGATGACTTTCGCGGAGAATCCGTTGAAGTAGCCGGGCGGCGGGGTCTCGTGGCGCTTCCAAGCCAGCATCCGGCGCAGATCGGTGAAGTCTTCAGGCGGCTGTGTCATGGCTACTTTCGGAGGTCGGACAGCCACGCCTGCAATTGCTGGCGGGCATAGAAAAGACGTGAGCGGACGGTTCCCGGATTGCAACCCATGATTTTCGCGATCTCGTCATGCGGAAGGCCTTGGACATCGTGCAGCACCACGACGGTCCTATGCTCTTCGGACAGTTTCAGCATGGCATCGTTCAAACTTTTCTGGAGCTCGGCCAAGCTCGCCTCGCGGCGCGGCGTGCTCTGGGAGATGAGCTCGACCAAGCCAGGGTCGTGCTCGGCGTTCTGGTCGAGGTCGTTGAGGCTGACGTGGTGCGTACGGTGCCGGCGGGTCTTGAGGTGGTTGAGGCAGGTGTTGTAGGCGACCCGGTAGATCCAGGTGTAGAACGATGAATCCCCCTTGAAGTTCCCGAGCGCTTTCCAAGCCTTGATGAACGCGTCTTGCGCCAGGTCGTTGGCGTCCTCGTGGTTCGAGGTCAGATGGTAGCAGAGGCCGTAGATGCGTTGCTGGTAGAGCTGGACCAGTTGGTCGTACGCTCCGAGGTCGCCGGATTTGGCCCGCGCGACCAACGGCCGGTCATCCTGGGCAGCGCCAGGTGGCGGGTCGGAGGGCTGTCCGGGCGTCGCGGGCGGTTCCTTCACGGGCGACGAGGCTCAACCACCCAGCGCGGCGGTCTGTTGCGAGAGAAAATCGGAGAGCCCGTGCAACGAGCTCTTCGCCGGTCCGGTCCGGATCCCTTCGAGGGCCACGCGGGCATCGGCCAAGAGCGAGTCGATCGCGGCAGCGGATTCGGCGAGCGCGCCGTGCTGCTCCAATCTTGCGCGGACGTCGCCGAACCGTTCCGGGTCCCAGCGGTCGAGCCAAGAGAGGACCTCTTGTCGCTCGGACGCGCCCGCTCGCTCGAAGAAGACCAGCAGCGGCAGCGTGACCTTGCCGGTCGCCAGGTCGGTGCCCAGCGATTTCCCGGCGGTCTCCTCGCTCCCGTACAGGTCGAGGCAATCGTCGTAGACCTGGTAGGCGGTGCCCAAAGCGAGACCGTGGCGCCGCAACGCCTCCTGCTCTGCCACGGTGCCGCCCGCCAGCTTGGCACCGAGTTCGCAGGCCAGCCCGAAGAGCTCGGCGGTCTTCATCTCCAGCACCTTGAAATACTCCGCCCGCCCCAGGGTCCAGCGCCTTCGCCGGTGGGTCTGGAGGATCTCGCCGGTGCAGACGGTGCCGGTGGAACGCGCGATGGCGCGGCTGATGTCGGTGGTCGAGAAATCGGACGCGAGCTTCAGGGCGTGGGCGAAAAGGCAGTCTCCCAAGAGCACCGAGACCTGGTTGCCCCAGCGCGCCGAGAGCGTCGGCTGGCTGCGGCGCATCGTCGCGGCGTCCATGATGTCGTCATGGACCAGAGTCGCGAGATGGATCATCTCGATCACGACCGCGATCTTCACGAGCTCGTCGCCTGCCGGCCCGATCGTCCCGCCCGCGAGCGCCACCAACGTCGGGCGCAGCTGCTTGCCCTGGTTTGCCAGCGCATAGCGGGCGTACTCGGCGATCTCCGGCTCGAAGGCGTCCGCTTGCCCCGCCAGCCGTTCGGAGACGTCCGCCAAGAACGGCCGCACGGGTGCGACGACATCTTCCCAGGTCGTTTTGGCCGGGAAGCCGTTGCGTGCGTGAACCTCCAGAATAGGGGCAAGGACCGCCATCGTGCTCGCGGACACTAGGGTTCGTCCAAAATGGGGTCAACGGAAGGAAACGGATGAAGTGCGACCCGGGATCCGGTGCGTCCCGACCCTGTGTGGGTCTTGGCAGGGCGGTGGAGGCGTGCGGATATCGTGGGAGCCCGGTGCCGTCGCCAGGGTTCGGCGCCGGGTTCCGCGCGGCGCCCGGCCGATACCCCGTGCCGTTGTCACCGACGGTGTCCGGACAAACCGCGGTATCCGGCGACGACGGGTGTGTTTCCCGCGTGGCGTGCGCCGCTGGCGTCCGCCGGGAGTGACCGGGCCGGAGAGATCGGACGCGTGTCTTTGGTGGATTCCGCCGCGCTTGTCGCCAATCCTCGGGGCCAGATGTCTTCCGACCTCAGGCTCATCTCCACGGATTTCGACGGCACTATCCACACGGATTTCGGCGACGCCCCCGTGCCGGTCGCCTTGCAGGACAAACTCATCGCGCTCCGCGCCGAGGGCGTGCTCTGGGTCATCAACACCGGTCGCGACCTCGCCAGCCTGATGGAGAGCATCGGCCGCGCGCGCATGAAGGTGATGCCCGATTTTGTCGTGACCGTGGAGCGCGAGATCCACCAGCACGTCGGCGGGCACTACCAATCGGTCGAGCCGTGGAACAGCCGGTGCCTGCGCGACCATGCCGCCGTGTTCAGCGCGCATTCGCCGGTGATCGGTGCGTTGATGCGTTCGTTGGAAGCCCGGTTCGACGCGACCTTCTACGACGACATCTGGTCGCCGCTCTGCGCCATCGCCCGCAGCAACGTCCAGATGGACGCCATCCAAGCGGAGCTCGACGCGTTCTCGGCGCGGGTGCCGGAGCTCGTCGCCGTGCGCAACGACGTCTACGTGCGCCTGAGCCACCGCGACTATAGCAAGGGCACCGCGCTCCAAGAGATCCAGCGGCTCGCCGGCCTCTCGCCGGCCCAGACCTTGGCGGCGGGCGACCATCTCAACGACCTGCCGATGCTCGTGCCATCGGTCGCGCGATGGATGGTGACGCTCGCGAACGGCCTGCCCCAGGTGAAAGCTCAGGTGTCCGCCCACGGTGGGTACACGGCGTCCAAGCCCGCCGGCGAAGGCGTGCTCGAGGCGCTCGAGACGCTGTTCCGCTGAAAATCGAGGCATTCAACGCGAACGGATGCTACTCTCCATCTTGTGCTGACCGACCGGTCCTGGTTCACGATCGCCGTGGCTCTCTACGGCGTCAGCGCGGTCTATTCCGTGCTGCTCTGGCGGCGCGGGTTCCGCGAGGACAACCGCGTGCTCTACGCGCTGCTGTCCGTCGGCGCGGTGCTCCACACCTGCGCGATGTTCCAACGGGGCTTCGCGCTCGACCGCTGCCCCATCAACAACCTCTTCGAGGCGTCGATGTTCATCGCGTGGACCATCGTCGCCGCCTACCTGGTGATCGGCGCGTTCCGGCGGCTGCGGTTCCTCGGCGCGTTCGCCTCGCCGTTGCTGGCCGCGATCGGTGTGTTCGCGCTGTTCCCCATGCTCGACCACCGCGGGCCGAAACCCGAGTTCTCCCACGCATGGGAAAGCCTGCACGCCGCGTCGGTGCTGCTGTCCTACGGCGCGTTCGGCCTCAGCGCGGTCGCGGCGCTCATGTACCTCTCGCAGGAGCACGACCTGAGGTTCCACCGGGCCCGCGCCGTGCTCGCGCTGATGCCGCCGATCCAGCGCCTGGAGAAGGTCATCTCGGGCCTCCTGGCGGCGGGGTTCGTGCTGCTCACCGCGGGCCTGGTGATCGGCGCCTGGTGGCTCAAGCAGGCGAAGGGATACTTCGTCAGCGACGACCCGAAGATCGTCTGGAGCGGGCTCGTCTGGGTCGCGTACGGCGTCCTGCTCGCGCTGCGCGGCAAGCTCGGCGCCGGCGGGCGGCGCTTCGCCTGGGGCGTCGTCGGGGCGTTCGTCTTCGTGCTCCTGACCTTCTGGGGCACCAACCTCCCGTCGCCCATCCACCACCCGTGAACGTGCGATGAGCCTCGTCGTCCTCGGTCTCAGCCACCGGTCCGCCGCCGTCGATGTGCGCGAACGCTTCGCCTACGCGGAGGCGCAGGTCGCGCCCACGTTGGCGAAGCTGCGGGACTCCGGTCTCGCCCGCGAGGCGGTGCTCCTCTCGACCTGCAACCGCGTCGAGCTCTACGTGGCGCCGGTCCGGCCGGCGCGCGAGGCCGCGGCGGAGCTCCGCGGGTTCCTCGTCGCCGACCGCGCGGTCTCCGGCCCGCTGGGCGGCGAACTCTACGCGCATACCGATCAGACAGGGGTCGAGCACCTGTTCAAGGTCGCCTGCGGATTGGATTCGCTCGTGCTCGGCGAGACCGAGATCCTTGGCCAGCTCAAGCAGGCCTACGACCTCGCCTTGGCTGCCGGCCACACCGGGCGCGTCCTGAACAAGGCCTTCCAAGGTGCCTTCAACGTCGCCAAGAAGATACGCAGCGAGACGCAGATCCAGCGCGGCAACACCAGCGTCGCCTCGGTCGCGGTGGACCTCGCGGACAAGATCTTCGACGGTCTCAGCGGGCGCGACGTGATGGTCATCGGCGCCGGCGACACCAGCGAGAAGACGGCCCGCGCGCTGCTGGGTCGCGGGGCGAGGAGTTTGTTCGTCAGCAACCGCTCGTTCGACCGTGCCGCGGCGCTGGCGGCCGAACTGGGCGGCCAAGCGGTCCACTTCGACGGATGGGAGAGCGAGTTCGCGCGCATCGATATCGTCGTGAGCAGCACCAGCGCGCCGCACCACGTCCTCGACCGGCCTAAGCTGGAGCGGTTGCTGAAGCTCCGTGCTCCCCGGCCTCTGCTGCTCATCGATATCGCCGTCCCGCGGGACATCGACCCCGAGGTGCGGTTCCTCGACGGCGTCTATCTCGCGAACGTCGACGATCTCCAGGGAATCGCCGACGAGCATCTCCGGAACCGTCGCGACGAGGTCGTCCGCTGCGAGGCCATCATCCGGGAGAAGGCGCGTAGCCTCGTGGCCGGCCTCGGCTTCTCGGCCGATGGCGTGCGCGCCATGGTGCTCGACCGCCCACGCAGCGCGTGACCGGACGCCCGCCACGATGATCTTCTGGTCCTCTCCTACGGTCCCACGAAATCCTCTGATCCCGAATGAACGGTCCCGCCACGTCTCCTGCCCCGCGCACGTCCTTCACCATCTGCACGCGCGGATCCGCGCTCGCCTTGGCCCAGTCCGAGCAGGTCCTCGCCGATTGCGAGGCGCTGTTCCCGGACCTGGATTTCGAGCTGAAGGTCATCAAGACCACCGGTGACAAGCTCCAGACCGCGTCACCGGCCGACGCCGACGGACCTTTGCCCAAGGGCCTCTTCACCAAGGAACTCGAGGTCGCGCTGCTCGGGCGCGAAGCCGACATCGCCGTCCACAGCCTGAAGGACCTTCCGACCGAGCTGCCCGACGGCCTGGTGCTTGCCGCGGTGGGCCCCCGTGCCGACGTGCGGGAAGTCTTGGTCTATCGGGATGAGGCGCATCCGCAGGACCGCTCTGCCGCCGCCGTGCCCAAGGATTGGGTCCCGGGCGCGAGGGAGCCGTTCGTCGGCCCGCCGTTCGCCACCCTCGACGACCTGCCGGCCGGCGCGGTCGTCGCCACCAGCAGCACCCGGCGCGCGGCCCAGGTGCTGGCGGTGCGCCCGGATCTCACCATCGTGCCGGTCCGCGGCAACGTGGGCAC
>JANNAJ010000206.1:0-1986 GCA_031384285.1 Verrucomicrobiota bacterium | reverse complement strand
GAGCAACGCGGGCGAAGCGTCGGGCGTGAAGGCATGGAGCGGCGGCGTGGAGCCGGCGGCGACGCGGGCCAGGTCCGACACCGGCAGGACCTCGACGCGGATGCCGTCGGGACGGTCCCGCGACCAAGCGAGCAACGTGCGGTCAGGAGAAAGCGCGAACGGTGCGTAGATTCGGCCGGGAAGCTTTTCCGCCACGCCGGTCCGGAGATCGAAGAGGGCACCGGGCTCCCTGGCGGTCGCGCCCCAGACGGTGTTGCCGGCGTAGAGGACGCGCCGGTCGTCCAGCCACACGCCGCCCATGTGACGGTTGGCGGCAGAGTGGAGGACGCGGCCGGAATCCGTCTCGGCGATGATCAACACGTCGCCGTCGCCGCAGAGGAAGTGGCGGCCATCCGGCGAGAAAGCGAGCTGGTGGAAGCCCTTCTCCAGCGCCTGCGGGGAATGTCCGGAAAAGCGATCAGGCACGGTCGGGCCGGTCTCCAAGGCCCCGTCAGCAGGGTCCAGCCAGCGCAGGACGCGGTCATCGCCCAGCACGGCGACCCGCTGGCGCACCGGTTCCCAGGCGAGACAGCGCGGTCGGACGTCGGCGAGCGCGAACCGTCGGGCCTCGTCCCCGCGGCACAGCCACTGCAGCAGCCGCCACTCGAGGCCCCTGCGTCCGGGCGGGAGCCCCGCGAGCAGTTGCCGGGCGTAGCCCAGATCACCCCGCTCGCGCGTGGCGAGCGCCTGGGCGAGCGTGGCGAAATAGGCGTTGTCGGCGGCGAGGTGCTCGGCGGCGCGGGCCGCGACGGCACCGGAGACCGCGCGGGCCGCGTTGCGTTCGGCGAGCCGGCGAGCCGCCTCCGCCCGCCGCCAGAGCACGGTGGAGACGACCGAGCCCGCGACCAACGCCGACAGCAGGGCGGCTCCGAGCACGGACAGCTTGCGGTTGCGCCGGCTCCATTTGACGGCGCGCTCCAGCGACGTCACCGGACGCGACCGGATGGGTTCGCCGCGCAGCCAGCGGTCCAGTTCGTCCGCGAGTTCCCCGGCGCTGGCGGGACGCCGGCCCGGCTCCTTTTCGAGACAGCGGAGGCAGAGGGTCGAGAGGTCCGGGGGAATGGGGCGGGCAGAGCGGTCACCGCCCGCCTTCCTCCCTGCCAGCGACGCCGGCTCTTCATCCTGGATGCGCCGGAAGATCTCGCCGTGGCTCTCGCCGGCGAACGGCATCCGGCCCGACAACGACTGGTGGAGCATCACGCCCAGCGCCCACACGTCGCTGGCGGTGCTGATCTCGCGGACGCGGCCGGCGGCCTGCTCCGGCGACATGTAGTGCGGCGTGCCGAGCTGGGCGGAAGAGAGCGTGAGCGAGCTCTCGACATGGACCCGCTTGGCGAGGCCGAAGTCCGTGAGGTGCGGCTGGCCGTGCGCGTCGAAGAGCACGTTGCCGGGTTTGAGGTCGCGGTGCAGCACGCCGCGCTGGTGCGCGTGATGGACGGCGCGGGCGATCTTCGAGAGCAGCCCGGCCGCCTCCCGCGGCGGCAACGGGCCCTGCATGAGGCGCTCCGCGAGGGAGCCGCCGTCCATCAGCTTCATGGTGAAGAACTGCTGTCCGTCGGCCTCGCCGACCTCGTGGACGGGGACGATGTTCGGATGGTCCAGCCGCGCGACGGTCTCCGCCTCGGCGCGGAAACGCGCCAGCTCCTCCGGCCGGGCGAAGGTGGCCGAGCGGACGAGCTTCAGGGCGACGGTGCGCTTGAGCCGGAGGTCCTCCGCCTCGTAGACGATTCCCATGCCGCCATGGCCGATCTCCCGCAGCAGACGATGCGCCGCGAACACCGTCGGCAGCGCGGGCCGGCCGAGCGAGGCGAACCCGGGGATGTCCACGCCGGGGGCGGTGACGTCCTCGGCGCTCGGCGTGGCTTCGACCGCGTCCTTGAAAAAGCACGCGAGGCAAGGACCGTCCGATTCAAGCGGACCATCACAGACGGGGCACAGCGGGCGGGA
>JANNAJ010000197.1:0-3018 GCA_031384285.1 Verrucomicrobiota bacterium | reverse complement strand
CGACGAACGGAGGTTCGTGGTCGGCGGCGGTCCGGGCTACGGTGTCCGCGATGTCCGCGCTGGAGTTCCGGTACGTGAAAGGGGCGATCCATCTGCCCGCGCTCCGGCTTTGGCTGGACGCCCACCAGCCGATCGGGCCGGACGAGACCGTCTTCGTCTCCCACGCCCACAGCGACCACACGGCGCGCCACGCCCGGGTGGTCTTCTCGGCACCCACACAGAAGCTCATGCGGGCCCGGATCGCGGGGAAGCGGGCGGAACAGGTCCTCGAGTTCGGCCGCCCCTACGTTGGCGCGGATCTGGGTCTCGACGGACCGGGCTTCAGCCTGACGTTGCTACCGGCCGGGCATATCTTCGGTTCAGCGATGTCCTTGGTCGAGACGGAGGATGGTTCGTTGCTCTACACGGGCGATTTCAAGCTGCGTCCCAGCCTCACCGCCGAGATCTGCGGACCGCGCCGCGCCGACACGCTGGTCATGGAGACCACGTTCGGGCTCCCGCGCTACATGCTGCCGCCGACCGACGAGGTGGTCCGCGACATCTTGACCTTCTGTCGCGCGGGTCTGGCCGAAGGCGCGGTGCCGGTGCTGATGTGCTACTCGCTCGGGAAGAGCCAGGAGATCCTGCGCTCGCTCACCGATGCTTTGATCCCGGTGATGCTCAGCCCTCCGGTGGCGAAGATGACCGAGGTCTACGAAACGTGCGGACACCGCTTCCCCGGATGGCGACCGCTGGATGTCGACCGGCCCGCCGGCCATGTCGTCATCTGCCCGCCGGGCTCGAAGCTGGACGAGCTGCGGTCGAAGCATCCGAAGGTCCGCACAGCCGTGCTGACCGGCTGGGCGATGGACCCGGGGTGCCGGTACCAGTACCGGGCCGACGCGGCGTTCCCGCTCAGCGACCACGCGGATTTCCCGGACCTCGTCGAGTTCGTGAAGCGGGTCGGGCCGAAACGCGTGTTCACCTTGCACGGGTTCGCGGCGGAGTTCGCCACGACGCTGCGCGACATGGGCACCGAGGCGTGGGCGCTGGGCAAGGAGAACCAGCTCACCTTGCCGCTGGGCCTCGGCTGAAGCACGGCGCGGTTCGTCCGCTCGGGTCCGGGAGGACGCCCGCGGGCGGTCGAACGTGACGGATCCCCGCGTCCGACACAAAAGCGGGTTGAAGTCATGGGGCGCTTCCCGATACTTCGTCCGGTCAACTCGTCCCCGGCTTCCGGCCGTTTTCTTTCATCATGCTTGAGTGGAACATCCAGTCCCGCGGCCACGTCTGTGTCGTGAGCGGCCGCGCGTTCGCCGACGGCGAGGCCTACCACACCGTGCTGCTGGAACAGCGTCACGGGTTCGAGCGGTTGGACCTCGGCGCCGAGGCCTGGCGCACGCACGGCGCGGAGATCCTGGCGCGTCCGCACCTCATCTCGCATTGGCAAGGCGTGTACCACGCGCCGCCGCCGGTGACACCGGACGCCATCCTGAAGGACGACGCCGAATCGCTCCTGCGGAAGCTCGTGGAACGCCGCGACGAGAGCCATGCGCCGGCCTGCTACATCCTTGCCGTGATGCTCGAGCGCAAACGGGTGCTGAAGGTGAAGCAGCAGCTCCGCGAGAACGGTCGCCGCGTCTTCATCTACGAGCAGCCCCGGACGGGCGACATCTTCGCGATCGTCGACCCCGACCTGCACCTCGAGCAGCTCGAAGCCGTCCAGCGCGACGTCGCGCAGCTGCTCGAGCACGGCCTGCCGGTCGAGGGCGCGCCCGAAGAAGAGCCGTTCAATCCGCCCAGCGAGGTGGCGACCTTGGCCCCGGCTTGAACCCCGCTCCGTCCGCACCGTCCGCCTCCGTCCGAGCATGATCGACACATCCGCCCTCGAGACCGCGCTGGGTCACGCGTTCCGCGACCGTCAGCTGCTGATCCTCGCGCTCACGCATCCGTCGCTGGCGCACGAGGCCGGCGTCGGGCACCTGCAGCACCACAACCAGCGGCTGGAGTTCCTCGGCGACGCCGTGCTGCAGCTCATCCTCACCAACGAGCTCTACCAACGTTTCCCGGGGCACGGGGAAGGCCCGCTCACGCAGGCACGGGCGCAGTTCGTGAACCGGTCCTCGCTCGCGGAGCAAGGACGCCGGCTCAAGATCGGCGATTACCTGATCCTCAGCCGTGGCGAGGAGACCACCGGCGGGCGCATCCGCAGCTCGACGTTGGCCGATGCGTTCGAGGCCGTGCTCGGCGCGGTGTTCTTGGACGCCGGCTACGATGCCGCCCGCGACCTGGTCTCGCGCCAGTTCCGCAGCTCCTTCGGTGAGCTCGGCGAGCTGCCGAACCTCGAGAACCCCAAGGGCGAGCTCCAGGAGATGCTCCAATCCTCCTCGCCCAACCCGCCCAACTACGTCGAGGTCTCGTCGAAGGGACCCGACCACGACCGGCAGTTCGAGGCCGCGGTCTCCCATGAAGGCGTCGAGCTCGCGCGGGGCACCGGACGCAGCAAAAAGCTCGCGGAGAGCGCCGCCGCGGCCGCCGCGTTGCATCGCCTCAAGACCCGCCGGAACGGGGCGAACGAGGCCGCGACGGCGAAGGCTTGATCTGTCGGCGACGGGCACGGCGGCGGATGTGACGCGGAGTTGTGCTCCGTGCGGGGCATCGCACACCGCCCTCGAAGCCGGCGCAGGTCGTGTCCGGGATCGCGCGTCCACGCGGCCCGGCATGGTGTGCGGTCAGGCGCCTGAAGGCGGAACTCCCGACGGGGCGGGGCCCGGATGCGCCCGTGGCCGTGGCTCGCGTCGGCGTGCTGCCGATGCCGCCGACGCGGGGAGAAGTCACGGACGGGCGGCAGCCCGTCCCTACCATCGTGGGTAGGGTCCGCGCGGCCGCGCGGCCCCATCTGTCCTGCGGGTCCCGCTCATGCGACTTCCACGGGTCGGAGTAGCTGCCGACCTCCGCGACCACGGACTCTTGGGGGAAGATCCCCAACCCAACGCCGAGACCATGCTCGGCCTCCGCGACGCTCGCGCCGACCTCCAC
>JANNAJ010000180.1:0-1581 GCA_031384285.1 Verrucomicrobiota bacterium | reverse complement strand
GCGGCCGCCTTCGCCGTTGATCATGTGGTTGCGCACGAACCCGGTCGCCAGCCGCTGCTCGGGCGTCGCCTCGGGCAACAGATCGCCGGCGAGCTGCCAGGTGGTGAACCGGTCGAAGGGCAGATTGCGGTTCAGGGCATCGACGACCCAGTCGCGCCACGGCCACATCGTCCGTTCGCTGTCACCATGGTAGCCGTTGGAATCCGCGTAGCGCGCCGCCTCCAGCCAATCCCAGGCCATCCGCTCGCCGTAGCGCGGCGACGCCAACAACCGGTCCACCAGGCGGTCGTAGGCATCCGGGGCGTTGTCGCGCACGAAGGCGTCGACCTCCTCCGGTGTCGGCGGCAAGCCCGTGAGGTCCAAGGTCACGCGCCGCACCAAGGTCTCGGCCGGTGCGGGAGGGGACGGCGCCAGACCTTCTCGGGCCAGTCGGGCGAAGACGAAGGCGTCGATCGGGTTCCGCTCGCGCCGGAGCGCGTCCGTCGCCACGCCGCTGGCGAAAGACGGCACCGCGGGCCGGCGGGGAGGCTCGTGCGACCAGTGGCGTCCCCACGTCGCGCCGGAGTCGATCCAGCGGCGGACGGTGTCGATCTGCTGCGTGGTGAGCCGGCGGTTCGACTTCGGCGGCGGCATCACCTCGTCCGGATCGCTGCTCAGCAGGCGACGGATGATCTCGCTCTTCGCGCTCTGGCCGGGCACGACCGCGAGCTCGCCGCTCTTGCCCGGGCCCGATGCGCCCGCCTGGGTGTCGAGCCGGAGCTTGGCCTTGCGTGCGCCTTCGTCCGGCCCGTGGCAGGAGAAGCAGTTGTCCGAGAGCAACGGCAGGATGTCCCGGGAGAAGTCGACGACGTCCGTCGCCGCCGCGAGCGTCGTCCAAGCGGACGCGACCGCGGCCAGCATCGCTGCTGCGGTCGATGACAAGCGGGTACGGTGGCGCGCCATGCAGGAAGGAATCCGCCCGCAGGATGCTGGATCGGCGGTGGCGACGGCAACCTTCTACGTGATCATCGTCTCGATCCGGATCGGCGTGCAGGGACGCGCGGGAAGTTCCGGGGCCCGCTCCGCAGAGCGCGCGCGGAGCCGATGGCCGGTGTCGTGCAGCACGACCGCCCGGCGACGGTTCACTTCGCCGCGACGACGCCGCCCGGCAATGCAGGGGAATGCGGCGCGCGCTTCCCGCCGAGCTTCGCCGCCAGGTCGCTGAAGAGCGTGTAGACCACGGGGATGACGAAGAGCGTGAGGAACGTGCTGGTGAGCATGCCGCCCACCACCGCCACGCCCATCGGACGCCGGCTCTCGGCGCCGGCGCCGAAGCCGATGGCGATCGGCAGGATGCCGGCGATGGTCGAGAACGCCGTCATGAGGATCGGCCGCAACCGGACGCGGCCGGCGGCCTCCATCGCGGTGCGCGGATCGATGCCCTTCTCCGTCTGCTGGTTCGCGTACTCGACGAGCAGGATCGAGTTCTTGGTGACGAGACCGATGAGCAGCACAAGCCCGATCTGGCTGAAGAGGTTGATGTTCATCGCCGGGATCGGCGTGTAGAGGCCGGATCTGCCGCCCACGTCCAGAAGCCAGAGC
>JANNAJ010000144.1:0-7166 GCA_031384285.1 Verrucomicrobiota bacterium | reverse complement strand
CGGGATGATGTCATGTGATGTGCGACGCCGGCAGACAGGCTGTGAGCGCCTTTGGCAGGCTCCGCGACGGCCCGGCCGGGGGTCAAGCCGCCGTGTCGGGAAAAAGCAGCGCGGCACCGGATCCGCGCGAACCAGCTTCTCCTGACGGCCCGCCAAGGAATCCACGTCCTTGGAGGACCCGACGTGAGCAGGTACTCGGAACCTTCGGAATCTGGAGCCTCGCCTTTTCGTCTCCTGCGCTTGCGAAGGCTGCTTCGCGGACAGTCGCGGAGCATTTCTTGGCGGATCTTGCCGGGCGCTGGTCGTCAAGATCCACCGCCGTCGGAGGAGCGCTCCGCGGCCTGACGGCGGTAGCGGGAGTCCCCTTGTAACCGCGGCGACCTCCGCTAGCGTCGCCTCCATGAGCGATCTCCTCATCGGTGCACTGGGCGTCCTGCTGGCCACGAATCCGCCCGCCGCGCTCAGCAACCTCGTCACCCGGACCACCGGCGTCCCGTTGGCCGCCGTCTCTCCGGCGGACCTGGCCGACCCGGTGATGGTCGAGCTCCGGCAGCTGATGGCCGACGACGATGCCGCGCAGGACAAGGCGCAGAAGCTCCTCGACCAAGCCGAGAACGCTGCCGATCCGCTCACCGCTCCGTCGGCCCTCACGGTTCGGGGCCGGATCGATGAACTCTTCAAGCCCGTCCGCGAGCGTTACCAGGAGTTCGTCCGGAAGCATCCGGACCAAGCGAAGGGCCACATGGCCTACGCTAGTTTCCTCCACGACACCGGTGGAGAGGAGGAAGCCATCGCCGTGTACGAGAAGGCCCGCTCGCTGGACCCGAAGGACCCGGCGGCATGGAACAACCTCGCCAACATCTATGCCCACATCGGTCCGGTGGAGAAGTCGTTCCCCTACTACGACGAGGCGATCCGGCTGGCCCCGGATGAGCCGACCTACCAGCACAACTTCGGCACGCTGGTGTTCCTCTTCCGCCGTGACGCGACGAACTACTTCAGTTGCGACGAGCAGGCGGTGTTCACCAAGGCGCTCTCGCTCTACGACCGGGCGGTGAAGCTCGATCCGCGGAACTTCCCGCTCGCATCGGACGTGGCCCAGACGTTCTACGGGATCAAGCCGCCGCCCACGGGAACGCTGGACGAGGCCCGTGCTGCGGAGATCCGTCTCGCCGACCAGGCGATGGCGTCATGGACGAACGCCATGGGCATCGCCCGCGACACGGTCGAGCGCGAAGGCGTCCACCTGCATCTCGCCCGTTGGAACCTGCGGGCCGGCCGCCATGACCAGACCCGCCAGCATCTCGCCAGCGTGACCAACGAGATGTACCTCCAGATGAAGCAACGGCTGGAGCGGAACCTCGCGGAAAAGCTGGTGCCGGCCGTGCCTGTCGACGCCCCTGCGGGCGCGCCGAAAGAGCCCTGAACGCAGGTCCGGGCGGGCTCCCGTGGCACGTGCGCGGCCCGGGGTTCTCCGATTCAAGAGGAACCCCCGGGGCGGCCGGGCCATGGGATCTCAACCTCGCCGATGCCCGCCCGGATGAGCGCGGCGTCCCGGCGGATCCGCCTCCTCCGGGGAGCGTGGATCACCGGGCCTTCAGCACGGCGCGGATGGCCTCGAACCGTTTGTCGGTGCCGAACATCTTCCGGAGGTCCGGTGCCTTGGTGTTGGTCGCGGTCCGGGCGTCGCTGAGCGCGAAGGCCTTCGCGAGGTTCGCGTTGCCTTCGGCGGTGTTGCCCTGGGCGCCCTGCAACGCGGCGAGGTTGAGCCAAGCTTCCGCGCTGTCGGGCGTCACGGTGGTGAGGCGGCGCAGCGCTTGTTCCATGCGGTCGGCGCGGCCGATCTCGCGGTAGGTCTCGGCCAACTGGAGCACGGAACTCGCGTCGTTGGCGTTCTTCAGCAGCATGTCGAGCACGCCCACCGCCTCGTTCGAACGACCGGTCTGGAAGTACGCGGCCGCCACGGCGAGCGTCCCGGCGAAGTTGGTGGGGTTGATCTGGGCCTGGAGGTTGGAATACACCTCCGCGTTGCTGCCGGCGCTCTTCTTGAGGCCCTCGAGCTGCCGCACGAGGTCGCGCACGCCGAGGTTGTCGGTGTCGAACTCATAGCAGGTCGAGGCGACGAGATAGGCGTCCTCGTAGCGGCCGGTCGATGCCAGCAGCGAGGCGAGGTTGAAGACCGTCTCCGGGCTGTAGGGGCAGAAGGCGAACGCCTGCTTGAGGGCGAACTCGGCCTCCTTGACGTAGCGCTGCTGTTGCACCGGGTTGGTCGACGTCTGGGCGCGCCAGGCGTACACGCTCTTGCCCTGGGCGTTGCGGAGCTTGCTGAACGCCTTCTGCGCGTTGTCGTCGCGGACGAACTTCGGGTCGCCGGCGAAGCCGACCAGTTCTCGGCGCTTGTAGGTGCGCAGGGCGAAGGCGCAGATGTCCCGGACCGGCGTGTCGCGGTCGATCCAGTCGCCGATGAAGCGGGCCGAATACTGCTTCCAGAAATCGTGGTCGCGGTTGATCTGCTCCTCGGTGAGGTCGGCGACGGGGTTCCGCTCGATCTTCAGGATGATGCCGTAGGGCACGAGGTGCGGATACATCCACTTCAGCGGGAAGCTCTCCTCGATGTAGAACTCGTGGTCCGGGTTGCGGTCGAACATGACCTTGGTGAGCAGGCCGTTGATGGCCATGACCGCGACCTGTCCGGAGACCGACACGCGGCCGTCCTGCAGCGGCGTCACGATCTCGCCGCCTTCCAGCTGGCCGAGCGAGTAGCGTCGCGCGGCGTCGGCCGAGTACTCTTGGAAGGTCCGGGCGGAATCCTCCGGCGTGGCGATGAGGATCTCGCGGTCGGGGTAGAGACCGCCGAGGCCGGGCACGATGAGGCCGGGATAGGCTTCCTCGAGCAGCAGGCGGTTGAGGCGGACGCGGTTGGCCGTGGTCGGGTCCTGGGCGGCGAAGCGTCGCGTGCGGTCGGAGAGCTTCACGCCGGCGAAACGCTTCGGGTCCTGGTGGAGCGACGGGCCGTCGATCACCTTGTTGAGCGCCGCGGCAAGAGCAGGGGCATCGCCGGCGACGGCGGCACCGAGCTGCGGCTTGAGCCAGGCGGAGAGCGGGTCCGCGCCGGCGGCGAGCTTGGCCTTGAGCGCCGACAGATCCTTGAAGTGGTCGGCCTTGAAGAACGACGGCCCTGCGCGGCGGGTCTTCTCGATGCCCGCGCCGAGCCCGGTGAAGAAGCGGTCGACCGGCGCCGCCAAGGTGGCGAGCGTGTTGGTGCGACCGCGCGAGGCGGACTTCGCGTCGTTCAGCATGCCGTACAAGAACGGCGGATCGACCTGGGCGCTGCGGTTGTAGTGCGCGCGGATGTAGTCGAGGTAGGTGGGGTCGGCGAGCGCGTTCTGGGTGATGAGGACGACGTCGCGGCGATCGAACTCCGGGTCGAGACGCTTCTCCGCCGGGATGAAGCTCTCGCAGAAGATCATGTAGGTCGGGCAGAAGCGGCCGGGATCCGTGCCGCCGTAGAGCACTGCGTCGCGCGCCATGGGCGGGTAGAGAGGCTTGCCGGCCTTGTCCTTCGGCGCGGGCGCGACCTTGGTGTCCTTGCCCGGCTCGAACATGTCGTGGCCGAACCAGTAGCCGAAGTAGTGGCCGCGCTGCTCGTTGTCGCCCCAGTGGGACAGGATGGAATCCACCGGGATCAGCAGGAACACCGCGAGGAACGGGAGGATGATCGTCCGGGCCTGGCGGATGAACACGAGGACGATGAACGCCACGGACACCGCGACGCTCAGCCCCGCCGCGAACCGCAGCAGAGTGAACTCGGACTCGATCCACACCGAGGCGAACTCGTAGAGGTTGAAGGCGAACGCGGCGAAACCGCCGAGGAACAGCCACCACTTCACCTCGTCGAACCGCGTCAGGATGAGCGCGGCGATGAGGGCGAGGCCGTAGCCGACGGCGAGCGCGATGACGACGTGCGACGAGGTGAAGAAGACCTTCACCAGTTCGCGGCTCTGGCGGTCCACGCCCGGGTTGAGCAGCACCAGGAGCAGGAAGGCGAGGCAGACGTAGATCGCGGTGAGGCCGATGATCCAGCCGCGCTCGCGGCGCTGCATGCGGTTGAGGAAGGCGAAGGGCACGAGGCCGATGAGCAGGTTGGCCCAGTTGAACTCCTCGCGGCAGCCGTCGGCATACATCGCCAGCTGCTGGAGGACGACGAAGGCGTTGAAGCTCGGGTTGGTCTTCTCGTACTGGCCGCGGGTGAAGGCGTGGATGAACCCTTCCCAGGTCCGGGGATAGCCCCAGTTCATCGGCGGGTTCGTCATCGAGGCGACCGGCATGTAGAAATACAGCGCGGCGCCCACGACGAAGCAGACGAGGCACATCGCCGACGGCCACCAATAGGAGAGCAGGCGCTGCTTCTTCTCGGTGCCGTACGACAGGCCGAAGAGGCCGGCCACCGCGGCCATCAGGACGAGCGCCAGCAGCTTCAGCCCGAGGGCCGCCGCGGCCTCGTAGCCCCGGATGTCCTGGACCAGCTGGTCGATGGGCTTGCCTTGGCTGACGAGCTGGCCGGCCTTCGCGGTCGCCGAGCCGTAGGCGGTGACGGCGAACTGGTAGTTGAAGAACAGGAGCACCAGCAGTCCGCCCAGCGCGGCGACCGCCCACAGACGGGCGCGGGGGGAGACCTCGCCGGAATAGAGGTAGGCCGTCAGCAGCGAGCCGATGCCGATGAGGTTGAAGACCACGAAGACGCCGGCGTTGTCGGCGAGCATCCCGGTGTAACCGAACGCGCGCCCGAAGACCACCGCGGCGTACACGAAGGCGTTCCAGAAGAAGAAATCGCGGCCCATCCTCGGGTTCGCCGCGAGCACGGCCACCTCGATGCCGACCGCGGCGACGATCAGCGTCTGGTGGTTGCAGAAGCAGAGGCCGAACAGGAACAACGCCGCGTACAGATATCGCGTCTGGTGCGGCGCGTGCATCCAGCGCATCAGGCAGGCGAGCACGCCCATGAAGCTGAGAACCGCCAGGGTGTAGACCTCGACGATGACGCCCTGGCTCCAGATGTAGCCGTTGAAACCGAGCAGCAATCCGCCCACGAGGCCGGCGACGAGACAGATCGGGTTCTCCCACCGACGTTCGAGGGAGCGGAAGAGGTCGATCCCCTCCAGGATCATGCTGCTACCGCGCGACACGAGCAGTCCGACCAATCCCGCCGAGGCGGCCGCGGCGAAGGCGGAGGAGACGGCGACCCGCCAAGCGATGTTCGAGAACGGCAGGATCTGGGTGAACAACCACGAGTAGAGGGTCCATACCGGGTAGCCCGGCGGATGCGGCACGCCGGCGTACATCGAACCGACCGCGAGCTCGCCGGAATCCTCCAGCGTGAGGTCCGGCGCGATGGTGTAGAGGTAGCCCGCCAGCACGACCAGCAGCGTGATGGCGAACGTCAGCCAGTCCACGCCGCGGAACAGCGGCGGGATGACGGTCGGCTGCGATGCGGCAGGCTCCACACGGATGGGCGTCGCGGACGGGGACTTGCCGGGGACCGGCTTCGGATTGGCCATGATGATAGGTCGATGGAAAGGGTCGGCGGATCAATTGGTGCCGCTCGAAGAGGCGTTAGTGGACGGAGCGTGGGCGCGGTTTGTCCACGTAAAAGTCGCCATGGGCAGGGCGTTCTGGGCGCTCTGCTCGGCGGATGCCCGGAGCGCGGCGTAGAGCGGGGTGTTCGTGCCCTCGGAGCCGTTGACGGTGGCCGCCTCGACCCGGCCCGCGGAATGCAGGACCAAGGTCGTCATCAGCACCGTGCAGGCGAGCACCGGCGCGGCCCAGGCCAGCCAGAACGTCGGCGTCGCCTGGCCCCGGTCGAGCGCGGCGGACGCCGAGGGGAAGAGCCTCCGCTCAAGCCCGGCCGACGGGCGGCGCGGCGTCCAGCAGGACAGCATCGGCTCCAAAGGTTCGTGCGGATCGTCCATGGGATTCCTCATCGGTGGCGGCTCCGCGCAGGCAGGCGCGGAGTTTCTGCAGGCCGTAACGGTAACGGCCGGCGGCGGTGTTCGGCGACAGGCCGAGCAGCTCGCCGATCTCCTCGAAAGTGTGCCGGTTCCAGAGCTTCAGCACGATCACCTCGCGCTGCTCCGCCGGAAGCCCGGCCAGACAACGCATCGCGTCGCGCTCCTGGTCGGTCTCCTCGGGCGCCCGCTCGAACCAACGGTGCGACTCGAACTCCCGCGCCACCCGGCGCCAAAGCGAGCGGCGACGGTTGAGGGCGCGGTTCCGGAACGCCCTCACGACGTACCGCTCCGGCTGCTCCGGCGGGACGGCCAGGTCCAACAACGCGGCGAAGACCTCCTGCACGACATCCTCCGCCTCGCCGTGGTCCAGACCGAGGGCCCGTCCGTACAGCACCAATCCAGCGGACTGGGCCTCATAAAGAGGCTCGCACCAGCATCGGTTGGAGGAATCGTGGACCACGCGTTCTGACCGATAGACACTGTCAGCGGCGGATTTGTATGTCGCGGTGAACTTTTTTCGCCACCAGCCGTTCGCTCGTCCCGGATTTGGGACGGACGAATCCCGATCGCGGACATCCCGCCGCAGAATCCGTGGGGCGGCGGTCCGCCAAGCCGGTGACGGTTCGTCGGGACCGTGTGGGCCCGGCGTGGCGTTGTCGGCCTGATGGCTGCCCCCGCACCATTTTGGATGATGGACCCCGATTTGGAACTCCTTGAAACAAACCCGACCACTGCCGTGTAGAACTCCCGGCACGCACAATACGCGCCCATTGAACAAAAAGAACATGAACCGCCCCCATCTCGCCGCCGCACTCGCCACGGTCCTCGTCGCCGCTGGCCCGGTCCTCGCCGCGACCGAGGAGAACGTCTCCAGGTCCTTCGCCGTCGCGCCAGGCGGGAAGCTCGTCATCGATGTCGATTTCGGGGCCATCGAGGTCTCCACCAACGCCGTGAGCGAGGTGAGCGTGGAGGTCCATCGCAAGGTCGGCCTGCGGTCGGAGGCGAAGGAGAAGGAGTTCCTCGCCTAGCGCCCGGTCATCTTCGATCAGAACGCCGACACCGTGACGGTGCGTTCTCGCAAAGCGGGCAAGGTCAACTGGGGCTGGAACTGGGGCGGCCAGAAATTGGAGGGAAGATACATCGTGCGCGTCCCGTCGC
>JANNAJ010000135.1:0-5309 GCA_031384285.1 Verrucomicrobiota bacterium | reverse complement strand
ACTCGGAGGTGCTCTGCCTCAATCCGCAGCATCTCCACGACTACCCCGAGTTCGCCTTCCTCACTCCGGCTACGCCCAAGATCATCATCGTGGACGACGCTCATCGCACCGAGAACGTGCCGGCTGCGCTCCTGGACTTGGTCCGCGAAAGCAAAGCCAAGCTCATTCTGGCCACCCGGCCCCAAGGAGTCGAACCGCTCAGCTTGAAGCTGTTCGATGCCGGCCTGCAAAACAGCTTCAACCGGCTGCCTTTGCCGGCGTTGAAACCCGCTGACGTCCTAGCGCTGGCGAGACAGGCGTTGGGCGATGCTTCCGAAGAGGAGGTCAAGGCGCTTGCCAGTCAGACCAAAGACTCGCCATTCCTGACCGTCATTGCCGGCGACCTGATTCGCCGCGGCAAACTGCGGTGGCCTGGTGATGTGAGCGCGGAAGAATTTCGGCGCGAAGTGTTCCGTGGTTTTGAGGCGGAGAATCTGCGCCATGTTCCCGAAGTGGAGCGGCCACACTGGAAAAACCTGCTGCGCCTCATCGCCCTGCTTGCCCCGGTGGAAGACCCGGTGTCCTTCGCGGAAAAGGCGGCAGTCTGCCTCGGCGCCAGCGTGGTGGACATCGAAGACCGGTTGAGCCGTCTGCGGGCCACGGAACTTGTCGTCGGACATCCGAACAAGCTGCGGGTGGTTCCCGACCTGTTCGCCGACTTCTTGGTTTATGACGCGTGCTTCGAACCAGTTGCGGCCAAGCCCGCCTTCGTCCGCCAAGTCGTCCGTGCCTTCGCCGACCGGAGTCCGGCGATGCTGCGAAACCTCGCGGAGGCAGCTTGGATTGCTCGGCGCAACGGCGTCGCTGATGCCCAGTTCCTCGGCACCTTGCTGACCGCGGAGTTTGAGCGGTTTGAGGCCGCCAGCTTTTTCCAGCGCGCCCGGATCGTGGAGCACTGGACGAGCTTCGGCGTTTTTCTGCCGGTTGAGTCCTTGGAACTGGCGCGCTGGGCGATCGCCCTCAAGACCGCTCAGCGCGAGCCGGCTTACGAATCCTCGCTTTGGGGCCAAACGCGCCTCGACACGCATTCCTACGTTCTCCAACACCTGCCCCCGCTGCTCAAGCCGGTGGCCATCCATCACGACGAGCATCGCCGCGCCGCGCTCGACCTGTTGTGGGAACTCGGTCTTGCTCTCGATTGGAAGGAACAGGCGAACAATCAGAACCATCCGTGGGCCGTCATCGCAGACGTGATGAAGTTCGAGCCGCAGAAGCCGGTATCCGTCACTATTACCGCTTTGGATTGGCTCGCCGAAAAGGTCCGACAACCGGAAGTGCTGAAGGCGCTGGAAAACCCGATGCCAGTGCTCCGAACGTTCCTCGCTCCCTGCTTCGCGCACCTTGTTGAGTCCACTTGGGCCGAAGGCCGGACAATCCATTTTAGGAGCACTGTCGCGTCATTACCCAAAACTCAACCCATCCGTGACCGCGCCCTCGACGTTATCCGCCATGTGATGGAACACGGTTCTTGGCTCGCCGCGTTGGACGCGCTTTCCGCTTTGGAGGCCGGCTATCGGCGAATCGCAAAAATCTACGAGGGGAAGGTCGAAGACTTGGCTCAGTTCAGTCTGGAATGGCGTCCTGAACGCCTCAAAGCACTCGGACTGCTCAAGGAGATTCTGACGCGGCACGACCACACGGCCGTTCGCTACTCGGTCCGGCAGAGCCTGAAGGGGTTGGTTGCGTACGAGGAAGATTCGGTCGTCCAAGACGAAGTTCGCGGCACCTTGCAAAGCATCCGAGACGACCTCGACCTGCAGGTTGCACTGACGCTGCTTAGCTACGGATTGGAAGACTACGACGAAGAGATAAGGCGCCCGTCGGGAGAGGACGATTACCTACAACAGCAAATCCTGTGGCAGCAAAAAGTCACTGAAATTGCCCGAGAGGTAGGTGCCAACCATCCAAAGCCAAAGGGTCTACTCAGATATCTCGACCACTTGGTCACTGACTTGGTTCACGCCGGTGAGTCCCCCCACTTCCATTTTCTTTACACTGGGCTGGCACAAGCTGGGCCCCGACTCGCGGCAGACTTGGCCGGCGAGATTTTGGCTGTCACTTCGCCAACACATTTGGTCGCCGGCTGGCCTCTGCTCGTGGCCGACAACCCGTTAACAGACCCGCAGCAAAGGCTGGCGCTGTTTGAAACCGCGGCCGGCGGCCCCAACACCAGAGCCAAGGACAGCATGGTGGAACACGTCTCGTGGCGGCTTCGTTCCAAAGACAACCCGCTATCGGAAGCTGAAAAGGCTCTGATTGAAAAGCTGGCCGCCAGTGCGGACGCCGGACTTACGATGCGCTACCTCCAGCTAGTGCATCGGGCCGATGGCACAAACCGAGAATGGGTTTGGAGTCTCCTCTTCCTATTGCCGCTCCGCGAAGTTGCCCGGCAGGCGCCGGACCAACTTACGGATGTGCTGAGGAAGCATCGGGACGAGGGCGCCTTGCCTCCGGGACATGTGGTGCGGCATGTACTCGCGCAGTTGGTGGAAGCGCCGAAGTTGAACTTCCATCTCGGCGGAGAGACTTGGAGCCGCCTCAAGCTCGGGTATGCCAAGGAGATCTACGACCTCGTGGTGGCGCGAATCGAACGCGAGGTCACGAGCACAGACATCGACGGCTACGACCCCATCCCCGATGACTGGCCGTCGAGTTTTGACCTGCCAGAATTGCAAAGGCATCCAGCCTACTCCGTCATCTGCGACGAATTGTGGCACCGCGTCACGAATCCGACCGAACCGAAGCGCTACTACTGGACTCAACTGTTCAAGGCCGTCGTCCTTCAAGATGCGAGCAACTGGCTGTCGCGCTTGAACGAACTAGTTCAGACCTGCTCCTCCATCAAAGCGCTGGATGTTCTTGTTGGCCTCATTCGTTTCGACGGCTCGTTGGTCATCTTCCGCCAGCCGGAGTTCACCCGAGGCGTGCTGCAACGTGGCGAGGCGCTTGGCGGTCGGTCAGCAAAGGAGGATCTCCGCTATACCCTCTACAACTCCGCCGGGCCACAGGGTCGCTCCTTCACCAACGGCAAACTCGACGAAGACTCCGACTACGTCGAAGCCGCTGCCGTCAAGGCAGCGGAAGCCCACGCAGATGACCCCGTTATCGGTCCGTTCTACCGATGGATTGTCGAAGTCGAGCAACGGGACCGCGTAGTGCATCAAGCCCGTTTCGAAGCGGAAACGGCGGCGCTGGAGTAACGGCAACAGTGCCGACAACTAGTCACGCATCAGTTTCTTGATTGCCCCATTAGCACAGATTCGACCTCGGGGGCGACGTTGGACGAGCGCGGCTCGGTCTCGTAGCCGCCTTCGTCGTTGGCGCGCGCGGTGCTGATATGCCGGACGAGCCGGGAGATCGGCGATGGCAAGATGGGGACTGTCCGCCTTCCCATGTTGCCCATGGTCCGGGCGGCAGCCTATTTGATGGCAGGCTTGATGACCGGGGCGACTTCTTGGCCGTCCACCTTTCCGGCCTCGGATCGCTCGGGGAGAGCCGGCGGCTTGACCCCGGCGGCGAGCATGACCTTGTGCAGGGCTTCGATGGTCTCCTGCGATGGCTTGAAATTCCCCGGACGATGCCCCTCCGCGATCATCAAGGGGGTCCAGCCGGATCTGTTCTTCCGGTTCCAGACATCGGGCTTCGCGCCGTGGTCGGCGAGGAACTGGATCACCCTCGGCAAGTTTTTGTAGGCCGCGGCGTGCATGGCGGTCTCGCCGTTGGCATCGACGGCGTCCACATCCGCGCCGAGTTTGAGCAGCAGTTCCGCGGCTTCGAGGACTTCCGGCTCCTCGCCGGCCTTCTCGTTGGCCGCGTCGGTCCCGACGACGTCGCCGCAGGCGGCGATCAACGGCGTGCAGCCATCGGCGTTCGCCAGCGACGGATCGGCGCCCAGCTCGACCAGCAGCCGCATGTAGGCCACGTCCGCCGTGGCAGAGGCCATCAGGAACGGCGTCGCACCGAGCTTGTCATAGAGTCCTGGTGCCCCGCGTCCCGTCTTCAGGCGCCCGTTCACGTCCGCACCGTGTTCCACCAACTTCTTGATGAACTGCACGCCGCTCAATCTTCCCGAGGCGCTCGGAGGCGGAGCCCCGTCGTCCTCCCCGCGGTTCGGTTTGCGGACCCAGGACATGATATGGAGCGGAGTGAAGCCCGAACGCTGGTCGTTCGGATCCGCGCCGGCCTCGATCAGCACCAACGCGAGGTCGAAGTGGCCGTTCTCCACGGCGAGGCTCAACGCGCTGCTGCCCTTGCCCGGGCCTTTGCCGGAGGGCTTCTGGGGTCGCATCGCCTCGTTCACGTCGGCTCCCGCTTTCAACAGCGCGCGGACGACTTCGATGCGGCCTTCGCGCGCGGCGAAGAACAGCGGCGTGAACCCGGAATCGGCGAGCGGCGTGCGGAAATCCGCGCCGGCCTTGATCAGCAACCCGACGACCTGTGCGTGGCCGTCCGCTGCCGCCCACATCAGGGCGGTCTGACCGCGGCGTTCCTTCGCGTCGATCTTCGCGCCGTGCGAGAGCAGAGCTTTCACGGGGCCGGCCTTGCCGGTGCGCGCGGCGGTCATCAGCACGGTTTCGCCGCCGCGCAGGGTCGTGTTCGCATCCGCCCCGGCGGCGAGAAGCAGTTCCACCAACTCGGTGCTCCCGTTGGCGCAAGCGAGCGAGAGCGGTGTCACGCCGTAGCGGTTCGTGACCGTGACGGCGGCTCCGGATCTCAGCAGCAGCTTCGCCGCTTCGAGATCATCGCGGTGCACCGCCCAGTGCAACGCCGTCATGCCATCGGCCTTCGGCGCATCCACGTCGGCATGTTGCTTGAGCAACGAGCGGAGGGCGGCGAGGTCCGATCTCTCCGCGGCATCCGCGACCGGCGACGGGGCGGCCGCGAAGGCGGAAGCGGCCAGCATGAACGCCAGCACGACGACGACCGGTTCCTTGCTCCTTTGGATGCGCATCAGATCGCGAGCGGCTCGAACAATCCGTCCACCTTGCCGTTGCTGTCGGCGAACGAGCCGAGGTGGACGCCGGCTTTGTCGAGCAGCGTCAGGTGGAGATTGGCCAGCGGGGTCGGCTTGTCGAACCGGATGTGCCGCCCGCCTCTCATCCCGTGCGCCGTGCCGCCGGCGACGAGGATCGGCAGGTCCGAGTGGTCATGCACGTTGGGATTGCCGATCCCGCTGCCGTAAAGATAGAGCGAATGGTCGAGCAAGGTGCCGTTCCCTTCCTGGGTCGCCCGAAGCTTTCCGATGAACTCCGCGAACAACGACACGTGGA
>JANNAJ010000093.1:0-8021 GCA_031384285.1 Verrucomicrobiota bacterium | reverse complement strand
ACCGCGGCGAGCTGCTCCGCTTGCCGACGGACCTTCACATCGCTGCTGCCATAGAGCGACGGGGCGACCGTCTTCCACGCGGCGGGCATCGGGACATTGGCGCGCGGCTCCATCGCCAGCCAGAGGCCGGCGAGACGACGACGCTGCTCGTCGCCCGCGGCCTTGGCCACGGCGGCGACGCTGCGGTCGAGGGCCGAGCCGTCCATCGTCGCCGCGTACCAGCCGACGAGATCCGCGATCTGCGGGAGCTGCGCGCCTGCCGCGAGGGCGAAGGCCCGGCCGACGTCGCGCGGCATGATCTGCGCGAGGCCGTCCCACAGCAGGAGCGGGATGTTCCGGTCGTCGCGGTCCTCGCCGTGCCGCGACAACGCCTCGGCCAGCTTCCACGCGGTCTTCTCCGGGACGCGCTGGATGGCCGACGCCAGATACCGACGGACGACCGGCGAAGGGTCTTCCGTCGCCATGCGCACGAACTTTGCCTGCTGCGCGTCGGTCGAGCGTCGTCGGTCGGTCGCCAGCTGGATGCCCCAACCGCGCACGAACTCGTCCGGGTCCTGCAAAGCTCGCTCGACCACGTCCGCCGTCAGGTGACCGACGGCGTCGAGCGTCCATAGCGCCCGCAGGCGGACCACCGGATCCACGTGCCCGGAGAATATCCCGCCCAGCGCGCCCACGACGTCGCCGGACAACGGATGTTTCTCGGCGCGCTCGCCGAGCAGACGGCGCGCGGTGCGGACCCTCCATTCGTTCTTGTGGCCGTGCAGCGCGACGAGCTCGACGTCGCCCATGGCGGCGAGGTCGACCTTCACCGGCTTGTAGGTGGCGTCCCACTGCATGCGGTAGATGCGGCCGTTGCTGCGGTCCCAGCGCTCGGTGTCGGGGTTGTGGCAATGCTGCTGGTCGTACCAGTCGATGAAGTAGACCGCGCCATCGGGGCCGTACTGGAGGTCCACCGCGACGTACTTCGGGTCGGTGCAGAACAGCATGTCGCGTCCGGCGTGGACGGTGTCGAAACCGGAGCCCACGCGGCCGTTCACCTGCTGGTTCATCTGGTGCCCGCCGAGGTTGTGCGTGAACAGGCGGCCGCGGAACTCGTCGGGCCAGTTGTCGCCGAGGTAGATCATCGTGCCGACGTGCGAGTGCCCGCCGTAGATCGCGTCGCTGCCGCGCGCGCCGGCGCCACCCGCGCCGTGGTCGTAGCGCGCGCTGGCGAGCAGGTAGTTGCGGAAGCCGGGGAAATCGACCGGCGGCTCGGCGACGATGAAGGGCGCATGGTTCGCGTTCGCCTGGTTCCAATAGTGGCCGCCCTGGATGACGTGGGTGGTGAGGCCGCGTCCCCAGTAGCTGCGGCAATGGGTCATGAAGAGCTGCCCGTGCTCGTCGGCATCGAGGCCCCAGGGGTTGCTGCCGCCGTGCGCGAAGACCTCGAACTCGTGCCGCACCGGATGGTACCGCCAGACGCCGGCGCGGAGCTCCGTGCGCTTCTCCGCCGGGGTGCCGGGTTTGCCGATGTGGGCGAGGTTGAAGACGCCTTGGTTGCCGTACAGCCAGCCGTCCGGCCCCCAGAGGAAGCTGTTCAGGCACTCATGCGTGTCCTGATATCCGAAGCCGTCGAGCAGCACCTGCGGCGGACCGTCGGGCACATCGTCGTGGTCGCGGTCCGGGACGAAGACCAGCTCCGGCGCGGCGCCGATCCACACGCCGCCGTGGCCGACCTCGAACCCGCTCACCAGGTTGAGCCCTTCGGCGAAGACCTTCCGAGTCTCGAACTTCCCGTCCCCGTCGCGGTCCTCGAAGATCACGATCTTGTCCAGACCCTGCCCGGCCGGCCGCTTCGTGGGATAGCTGTACGCCTCGGCGACCCAGATGCGTCCGCGTTCGTCCCAGGAGAAAGCCACCGGTTGGTGGAGATCCGGTTCGCCGGCGACCAACTCGACACGGAAGCCCTCCGGCACGTGCATCTGCGCGACCGTCCGCTCCGGTCCGATCTTCATCTGCGACCCGACCGGGTTCGGCCTAAGGTGCCGCAGCACCGGGCTGGTGCGGAGCCGGTCGGCGCTGGGCAACGGGTCCTCGCCGAGAGAGAGCGCCGCGACCAGGCACCCGACGGCAGCGGCGATGGCAGCGCGGAAGGGCCCGGACCGGAAGGGATGCATGCGCTTCCCTTAACCAACGCGCGGTCTCGCGGAAAGATTTACCGTCCGGCCGCACCGACGGAGAGCGACCCCTCCGGACCGGCGCCCGCCGATTCCTGGCTTCCACGCGCGGAGCTTTGGCCTTCCAATCCGCGCCCTCATGCCACGCCGCGCGGTCATCGATGTCGGGACGAACTCCGTGAAGGTCCTCGTGGCCGACGTGGAAGGACGGATCGTCACGCCGCTCTGGGAGACCAGCGAACAGACGCGGCTCGGACGGGGCTTCTACGAGGACCACCGCCTGCGGCCGGAGCCGATCGCCGCGACCGCGGCGGCCGTGGCACGCTTCGCTGAAGCGGCGCGCGGGCGCGGCGCGGGTTCCGTCCGGATCGTCGCCACCAGCGCGGCGCGCGACGCCCTCAACAGCGACGAGCTTTTGGGGGCGATCCAGGCCGCATCCGGGCTGGTGACGGAAGTGATCTCGGGCGGGACGGAGGCGGAGTGGGCCTTCGCCGGCGTCTGCTCGGCACCGGGCCTCGCGGAACAGCGGTTGCTCGTGCTCGACGTGGGCGGCGGCAGCACCGAGTTCATCCTGGGCACGCACGGGCAGACCAGTTTCCGCGGGAGCTTTCCGCTCGGAAGCGTCCGGGTGTCCGAACGGCTCCGTCCAGGCGATGCGCCGAGCGGAGCCGAACTAGCTGCGTGCCGGGCCTGGGTGCGGGGGCTGCTCGAGGAGTTGGTCGCACCGGACCTTCGCCGGGCGTTCGCCGCGCAAGGGATGCCGGAGCGCGTCCTCGGCGTGGGCGGCAGCAGCGCGTTGCTGACGCTGGTGAAGCACGCCTGCCCGGAGTTCGACCGCGAGCTCGTGGAGTCCACGTGTTTCCCGCGCGCCGAACTCTCCGAGCTGGTGGAGCGGCTGTGGTCGCTGCCGCTCGCGGAACGCCGGCTCTTGCCCGGCCTTCCGCCGGAGCGGGCCGATGTCATCCTCACCGGCTCGGTGATCTACGAATCGGTGCTCGAGGTCTTCGACCTGCCCGAGCTCTGCGTCAGCACCCGCGGGCTGCGTTTCGCCGCGTTGATGGACCCCTAGCCGACCGGCACCGATGGAACGCCCTGCCCTGCGCGAAGAGACCGGCGTGCTCATGGAGCGGTACGAGACCGAGCCGGAGCACGTGCTGCACGTCGAGGCCCTCGCCTTGCGCCTCTACGACGGGTTGGCGGACTGGCACAGGCTGGCCCCGGTCGACCGCCTGTTGCTCGGGACGGCCGCCCGCCTGCACGATGTCGGCTGGGCCGTGACGCAACCGGACGGGAACGGTCACCACAAGGAATCGGCCCGCCTTATCCGCGCCTTCGCGTGGACCAGCCTGGACCCTGCCGAGGTCGAACTGGTCGCGCTCGTCGCCCGGTACCATCGCAAGTCCATCCCGATGCCGGAGCACGAAGCCTACTCCGCGCTGGCGCCGGCCGACCGACGACGCGTCCGCGTCCTCGCCGCCTGCCTGCGGATCGGCGACGCGCTGGACCGCCGGCATCTCCAGCGCGTCCACGGCGTCGGGATCGCCTGGGACGAACGGTCGATGGAGTTCCATGTCGCCAGCGGCGACGGCGCGGCCGCCGAGCTCGCCGCGGCGGAGAAGAAAGCCGACCTGCTGCGGCTGGAGTTCGGAGGAGAAGTCCGGTTCCTGGGGAGCCGATGAGTCGAAAGTCTCACGTCTCACGTCTCAGGTCTCACGCCGACCTGAGACCTGAGACCTGAGACCCACGCCGCCCGAACGGCGCACTTTCCATCCGCACCCCGCATCGCCATAATCGGGACATGCCAAGTTTCGATATCGTCTCGAAAGTCAACTCGATGGAGGTGGAGAACGCCGTGAACCAGGCCCAGAAGGAGCTGCTCACGCGGTTCGACTTCAAGGGCAGCGGCGCGGAGATCGTGCTTGAGAAGCACGAGATCAAGCTGAAGGCGATGGACAACTTCAAGATCCGCGCGCTGGAGGAGATCGTCGTGGCCAAGCTGGCCAAACGGGGCATCAGCATGAAGAGCATCGACCGCGGCGACGCGGAGATCTCGCCGCTCGGCCACGCGCGCCAGGTCATCAAGATCAAGCAAGGCATCGACGGGCCGACCGCGAAACAGATCGGCCTGTTCATCCGCGAGAGCAAGATCAAGGTCACCGCCGCCATCCAAGGCGACGAGCTGCGCGTGAACGGCAAGAGCCGCGACGATCTGCAGGAGGCCATCGCCGCGGTGCGCGGGCATGATTTTCCGGTGGCGGTGTCGTTCGTGAACTTCCGCGACTGAGACGAGGGGCTCCTCGGAGCGCCCCCGACGCCCGAGCGTTTGCCTTGCCCATCCGATCCCGGTCCGCACCATCCCGCACGTGTCACTCCGCGTCCTCGTAGCACCCGACAAGTTCAAGGGCACCCTCAGCGCGCAACAGGCCGCGGGCGCGATCGTGAACGGTTGGTGGGCCGCGCGGCCGCAGGACGAGATGGAGATGCTGCCGATGAGCGACGGCGGCGACGGCTTCGGCGGGATCGTGGCCGACCTGATGGGCGCCTCCGAGCAGGTCACCGCGACCGTGGATGCGGCGGCCCGCCCGGTCGGCGCGAAGTGGTGGTGGCACGAGGCTTCCCGCACGGCGATCATCGAGGCCGCCCAGGTGGTCGGCCTGGCGATGCTCCCGCCGAACCGCTTCCATCCGTTCGAGCTCGACACCCGCGGCCTCGGCGCGGTCATCCGCACGGCCGTCGCGGCCGGCGCGCAGACGGTGGTCATCGGCATCGGCGGCAGCGCGACGAACGACGGCGGCTTCGGCGTCGCCACCGCCCTCGGCTGGCGCTTCTACGACGACCGCGACCAGCTCATCGACAGGTGGGTGAAGCTGTGCCGCCTCACCCGATGGCTTCCGCCGCTCGAACCGATCCTGGGCGTGGACATCGTGGTGGCGGTCGACGTCCAGAACCCGCTCCTCGGCCTGGATGGTTGCACGCGCGTGTACGGCCCGCAGAAAGGCCTGCTCATGCAGCAGGCCCCGATCGCCGAGGCCGCCCTGGAGAAGCTGGCCCTGCGGGCGCGCGAAGCGGCCGGCTACGACGTCTCGGACGATCCCGGCTGCGGAGCGGCGGGCGGCCTTGGGTTCGGGCTCAAGGTGTTCCTCGGCGCGCGGATGGAATCGGGGTTCGAGATCTTCGCGGCCCGCGCGGAGCTCGACGAGAAGATCGCGAAAGCCGACCTCGTGGTCACCGGCGAAGGCGCCATCGACCGGCAGAGCCTCATGGGCAAGGGCACGGGCCGCATGGCCCAGCGCTGCCAACTGCTGGGCAAACGCTGCATCGGCCTGGCCGGGATGGTCGAAGGCGGTGCGCAGCTCCCCACGAGCGACCGCCTGTTCCACTCCGCCCACGGCATCACGCCAACGATGACCAACCCGGCCGCCGCGAAGAAGGATGCCGCGAAGTGGCTCGAGCTGCTGGCCAACAAGGTCGGGACCGATTACGATTGGTCATGATGATCGGTCGACCGGCACGGGACCTGCCCTCGGCGCGCATGTTCTCATCGGTTTCGCACCGGATCGGGGCCATCGCCGCGATCGGCCTTGCCTCCGCGCTGCCGGCTTGGGGAATCATCACCTACGGCACGGACGACCCGGCCCACAACACGACGGCGCCGGCCGGCGCGCTCACCGGCAGCGGTTGGCAATGGCAGGGGCCCTGGGGCGGCCTCTTGGGCACGGCCATCTCGCCGAACCACTTCATCACCGTCGCCCACGCCGGCGGCGCGACCGGCTGGGATTTCTACCTCGACGGCAAGCACCACACCGCTGTCTCGGTGTGCATCGCCCAAGGCGCGGACCTGCAGATCTGGAAGGTCGCCGGAACGATCACGTCCTTCGCCCCTCGCTACACCGGCACCGCCGAGCGCGGGAAGACCGCGGTGATGATCGGCCGGGGCACGGCCCGGGGCGAGGCGATCATGGACGAGGGAACGTTCGGACTGGAGCTGAAGGGCTGGCACTGGGGCGGCGACGAGGGCGTGATGCGCTGGGGCACCAACGTCGTCTCGGGCATCTCCGACTCCGCCCGCAATACGGTCACCGGCCGCGCCGGGCTGGCCGGCGACCGCATCCGCTGCACCTTCGACGCCGGAGCGGGCGCGGACGAGGCGACCCTCTCGCGCGGTGATTCCGGTGGCGCGCTGTTCGTCCAGGACGCCGACGCTTGGAAGCTCGCCGGGCTGTTGTCGACGGTCGAGGCCAGCGTCCGGCTGTCGGCCGACGGTCCGGACGTCTCAGCCGCCATCTTCGATCTGGGCGGGTTGTTCGTACCGACCTCCGGCGGCTGGGTCCAGGTCCCCGACCAGTTCGCGAGGCAGCCGTTGGGCTTCTCCGCGGCCCGGATCTCCGGCAACGAGGACTGGATCGCCAGCGTGGTGGCAGATCAAGTCGCACCGGACCGGGCGATGGCGGTGGAATCCTCTGCTTCTGTCGACGGACCGTTCACCGAGGAGAAGGAAGCCCGGTTGCAGCTGCAGCAGTCGCAGTTCGTGGTACCGGCCGCGGATGGCACCCGCTTCTACCGCCTCCGCTCCGACGTCCCGACCGGTGTCACCGGCGCCTCTTGGTCCACGGAAGGCATCGTGCTGAAGTTCGGCGTCGAGTGATCGGCCGTCCGCCCCGCAGCCGCCGGGCACACCGTCGCGCGGCCCGTCACCGCATCGTCACCCAACTCAGGGATTCCTCGGACGTCCTCGCCGGGTACGATGGCCGCGTGAGCAGTCCTCTTCCCGCTTCCGCGCGCGTCGTGATCATCGGCGGCGGCATCGTCGGATGCAGCATCGCGTACCACCTCGCCAAGCTCGGCTGGCGCGATGTGGTCGTGCTCGAACAGAACCTGCTCGCCGGCGGCACCACTTGGCACGCCGCGGGGCTCGTCGGACGTCTCCGCACCTCGACCAGCCTCACCGCCATAAACAAGTACAGCGCCGAGCTCTACCAAGGACTCGAGCGCGAGACGGGGCATCCGGTCGGATGGAAGCAGGTGGGCAGCCTCATCCTCGGGCGCTCCGAGGCGCGGATGACCCAGCTCAAACGAACGATGGCGATGGCCGAATGGTTCGGCATCGGATCCCGCCTGATCTCGCCGGAAGAGACCCAGGCGAGATGGCCGCTGTTGCGGATCGACGACATCCTCGGCGCCGCGTGGCTGCCGCACGACGGCAAGGTGCTGCCGAAGGAGGTCGCCATCGCCTTGGCCAAAGGCGCGCAGGCCGGCGGCGCGACCCTCGTCGAGGGCGTCCGCGTCACCGGCATCCGTCATCGGGACGGACGCGCCACCGGGGTCGAGACCGACCAGGGCACGATCACCGCGGAGACCGTGGTGCTCACCGGCGGCATGTGGGCGCGCGACCTCGGGCTCCGCTGCGGCGTCGACCTTCCGTTGTACCCGGTCGAACACCATTACGTGGTGAGCAATCCGGTCCCGGGCGCCTTCGACGAGCTGCCGGTCGGACGCGACCCCGACCTGTGCCTGTATTTCCGCGGCGAAGGCGATTCGGTGATGCTCGGCGCGTTCCAGGCCGAATCGAAGCCGTGGATGGTGGACCGCGTGCCGGACACGTTCTCGTTCCAGTTGCTGGAGCCGGACTGGGAAAAGTTCGCGGAACCGCTGCGCCACGGGAGACACCGCATCCCCGCGCTCGAGACCAGCGGCTTCCAGAAATTCGTCAACGGCCCCGAGAGCTTCACGCCGGACAACAACTTCCTGATGGGCGAGACCGCGCAGATGAAGGGCCTCTTCGTCGCCTGCGGCTTCAACTCTGTCGGCATCGCCAGCGCGGGCGGTGCCGGCAAGTACCTCGCGGAATGGATCGTCGACGGCCAG
>JANNAJ010000092.1:0-19345 GCA_031384285.1 Verrucomicrobiota bacterium | reverse complement strand
TGACGAAGCGGGCCGCGAAGCCCATCGAACGGAACACCTCGACCAGGAGCCAGCCCGAGTCGCGGCACGACCCGCTGGCCTTCGTGAGCGTCTCCTCCGGCGTCTGCACCCCCGGCTCCAGGCGGATGGTGTAGCGGACGTGCTTCTGGACGCGCTGGTTGACCTCGACGAGGAAATCGATCGTGCGCGCGCCCTTCGTCAGGTAGACCTCGAGCAGTTCGTCGACCAGGGCGAGCAGCTTCGGTGTCGGCGCCGGCAGCTCCATGAACGGCGCGAGCTCCTTCTTGAGCGCGGGCTCGTAGGCGAACGGATAGACCTCGGCGGACGGTTCGAGGAAGAAGTCGAACGGGTTGTAGACCGCCATCTCGGCGACGAGCTCGACCTCGATGCACAACTCCTTCGACATCTCGGGGAACACGAGCCGGCCGTTCCAGTTCGCGAACGGGTCCTGCTGCCAGTTGATGAAGTGCTCCGCCGGGCGGACCTTCATCGAATAGCTGAGGATGGGGGTCCGGCAATGCGGCGCGGGCCTCAGGCGGACGACGTGCGGGGCGTGGCCGACCGGCCGGTCGTAGGTGTAGTGCGTCTTGTGGTGCAGCGCGACGTGGATGGCCATGACAAAGCTTGGTTGGCGACACGGTCGGGGTCCGCGCCGACGCAGATTGGCCGAAGGCATCGTCCGGGCAAACCGAAATCGTGACCGGCCCCGGGTTCAGCCGAGGGAGGCCGCCAATGCCCGGTTCACCGCCCGGGCGAGGCCCACCGAACCTTGCGTGTCGCCGTGGACGCACAACGTCCTCGGCCGGAGCGGCAGCAACGTGCCCGCGACCGTCGTCACTCCCCTGCCCTCCGCGATCGACTTCGCCCGGGCTGCGACCGCGGGGGCGCCCGTGAGCATCGCGCCCGGCATGCCGCGAGGGATCAACGATCCGTCCTCGGCATACCCGCGGTCCGCGAAGGCCTCCTCCCAGACGGCCACCCCGGCGAGCGCGCCCGCCTCGGCGACCCGACCGCCACACGCCGCGTAGATCCGAGTTCCGCCGAACCACCGCGCGATGGTCCCGACATAGGCCCGCGCGAGCGCCGGGTCGCGTTCCACCGCGTGGTAGAGAGAGCCGTGGAGCTTCACGTGGTGCAGCCGGATCCGGTGCAGCTGGGTCAATCGGTGGAGCGCTCCGACCTGTTGCAACACCAAGGTCCGGAGCCCCGACGCCGTGATCTCCACCGCGCCGCGACCACCCTCTCCGGGCACACCCGGATGCGCGCCGATGCGGACACCCAGTTGCTGCGCGATGACGGTGCAACGCTCCATCGACCCGGCATCGCCGGCGTGGCCTCCGCACGCGATGTTCACCGACGTGACCCACCGCCCCAATGCCCGCGTCCGCGCGGACGGCTCGCCTTCGCCGAGGTCGCAGTTGAGGTCGGTCTTCACGGGCGGAAGTGAACAGCAAAGGCGCGAAGACGCGAAGACGAGAGAGGGACAGGAACCTTAACCGGGCCTTGGCGACCTCGTCCCTCAAAGGGCCGGAACAAAACGCATCACCTGCCCGGCCCGGCATTGGGCGAGCCGGGCGAGATCATCGCGATCGACGACCCCGAGCTTCGCGTAGCCGCCGAGCGTCGGCCCGTCCGGCATCGTCACGATCGGTCGTCCGTCCGCGGGCACCTGGACCGTGCCCACGACCACCGGCTCGGAGACGGCTTCCGACGACGGGGGTGCCAGCGCCGGGCCGTCGAGCCGATAGCCGGCGCGGTCGCAACGCGTGGAGACCGTCCAACCGGTGGCGAAGAACCGCTCGCGGTCCGCCGACGAGAAGGCCGGCCACTGCGGTCCCGGCCACACACGCAGCGCCGGCGGATGCGCGTGGTCGCGGCGCTCATCCCGCGCGATCAGCCGCGAAGCCACCGCAGAAGTCGGCGCGGCCCCCGTCCACGTCGCCGCCGGGATGCGGTCGCCGAGGACGAAAGCACGGCCCAGCCCGGCGCGCGCATCGGTGGCGACGCTTCCGAGCACCGTGTCTCCGTCGAATCCGCCCGGCACCGCCAAGTAGGTCCAGACGCCGCTCAGGCCCGGGGGGAAATCCAGGACCTCACCGGCGCGACGACGAGACGCGGACCCGCCCGCCGCTCCGCCCGCGCTCCCGGCGACGGCGAACCAGCCGTCCCTGAGCACTTCGAGACGTTGGCCCTGCAGGCAGAGCTCGAGCACCGGCGCGGACGGCGGATTGTCGAGCAGGCGGTTCGCCCAACCCGCCGCGTGCGGATCCATCGCACCACCGGGCGGCACGCCGAAGCGCGCGAAGCCAGGACGTCCGAGATCCTGGATCGAGAGGCCGGCGCCGGACGCGAGCACCCGGAGGACCGGCAGTGAAGGGGCGGTGGACGATGCGCTTCCTGGGCGGGCCCCGCGCTGGACGTCCCGCGCCAGCGCGGCCCCGTCCGGCGCCGGGATGAAGCGGACGCGATCGCCTGCGCGCAGAAGGAACATCGCTCCGAGCGAGGCCGCCAGTGGATCGAAAAGCGGTGCTTCGGTGCGCCCGATGAGGTTCCACCCGCCCGGGCTGGGCGTGCTGTAGATCCCGGTGTGCTCGCCACCGATCGCGATGCTGCCGGCCGGGACCGCCGTGCGCGGCGTGGCGAGCCGCGGCGTGGCCAACGACGGGTCGAGCCCGCCGAGATACGGGAATCCGGGAGCGAACCCGATGCAATGGACCCGGTAGTCCGGCGCGACATGACGCGCGGCCGCTTCCTCGACCGACATGCCCGACGATCCCGCGATGCGGGCAAGATCCGGTCCATCGTAGCGGGCCGGGATCTCGACGAGGCGGCCGCCTTCGTGGACCGACGGCAGACCGGTCTCCCGAATCCGACCGAAAAAAGCGGCGAGACCGGCCTCGCCCGCGGCCGACACGGCCCCTGCCCCGAAGCGGATCAGCAGCGTCGTGAAGGCAGGGACGACCTCGGACTGCCCCGGGAGCGGACATCGCTCGAGCTCCGCGACGAGTTGTCGCGCCCGCCGGAACGCCGTCTCGTCCGCCCGCTCGGCGAAGCGGAGGATGAACGCGTCCGGACCGTAGGCGGAGGATTCCACGCGGGAAGAATCCATCACCGGCCGGCTTTGACGAACGATTTAAGCCCCGCCGCAAGGGCCGGGCGGGCGGGATAAGAAAAACGGCCGCCGGGATCTCCGGTGGCCGCTGTCGGGACGGGGGCTCGGGAAGCCTAGTCGCCTTTGCCGCTGCCCTCGTCGCCACCGAGCTTGTCGATGAGCGTGATGAGCGGAAGGAAGAGCGCGATGACGATGCTGCCGACGATGACGGCGAGGAACACGATCATGATCGGCTCCAGCAGCGAGGTCATGGCCGCGACCGCGTTGTCGACCTCGTCGTCGTAGTTGTCGGCGATCTTGAGCAACATCTCGGGCAGCGCGCCGGTCTGCTCGCCGACGTCCACCATCGAGATCACCATCTGAGGGAACACGCCGGATTTCTCCAGCGGGGCCGTGATCGTCTCGCCTTCCTTGACGCTCTCATGGATGGCCTGGACCGCGTTGGCGATGATGACGTTGCCGGCGGTCTCCTTGACGATGTTCAAGGCCTGGAGGATGGGCACGCCCGAGCTCACGAGGGTGCCGAGGGTCCGGCAGAAACGGGAGATGGCGACCTTGCTGACCACGCTGCCGATGACCGGCATGTGCAGCTTGAACTTGTCGAAGAGCCAACGGCCCTTCTTGGTCTTCACGCCGATCTTGAAGAAGATCACGAAGACGATGAGGCCGACCACGACCGGTCCCGGGACCGGGAAGCCGCCCGCCCACTCGGGGAAGACGATCGTGTAGTCCTTCATGATATCGGAGATCTTGAGGACGAACTCGGTGAACGCAGGCATGCCTGCGTCGCCGAGCATGTCGGCGAAGATCTGCTTGAACTTGGGCACGACGACCACCATCAGCAGCGCCAGGATGCCCACGGCGACGGTCATGACCGCGGACGGGTAGAACATCGCCGCGATGACCTTGCCCTTGATCTTCTCCGCCTTCTCCATGAACTCGGAGAGACGGTTCAGGACGACCTCGAGCACACCGCCGAGCTCGCCGGCCTTGACCATGTTCACGAAGAGCTTGTTGAAGACCTTCGGGTGCTGGGCGAGGCCCTCGGAGAAGGTGCTGCCGCCCTCGATCGACATGGCGAGGTCGTTGAGCACGCCCTTGAGCGTCGGGTTGCGTTCCTGCTTCTCCAGGACACGGAGGCCGCGCAACAGCGGCAGACCGGCGTCCACCAGCGTGGCCAGCTGACGGGTGAAAGTGGTGAGCACCTTGGTCTTCACGCCGCCGCCGAGGCCGGGGATCTTGATGTTGAGGTTGATGCCCTTCTTGGCCCCGCCCTTGGCGGTGCCCGGAGCGGCCCCGCCCTTCTTGGCGTCCTTCTTGGCGGCGGGCTTCTCGGCCTCCATCACCTTGGTGGGGAAGAAGCCCATCTCCTTGAGACGGTTGATCGCGTCGGCCTGGCTGCCGACCTCGAGCGTGCCCTTGGTCTCCTTCCCGCGGGAGTCCATGGCGACGTAGTTGAATTTGGGCATAGCCTTACTTTCCTTTGGAGCTCAGGTGTACTTGAGTACCTCTTCGACGGTCGAGGCGCCGTCGAAGATGTTGCGGAGACCGTCGTCGCGCAGCGTGATCATGCCGAGCTCGACCGCCTTTTGCCGGACCACGACCGTCGGCGCGCGCTCGTTGATGAGGTTGCGGATGGCGTCGGTGATGACCAGCAGCTCGTAGATGCCTTTGCGGCCTTTGTAGCCGGTGTCGTTGCAGACCGGGCATCCGCGTCCGTAGTAGAAGCTCTTTTCGCCGATGTCGTGCGGCGAGAGGTTGAGCTGCCCGAGCTGGCTCTCGGTCGGCTCGAAGGGCGTGCGGCACTTCACGCACACCTTGCGGACGAGCCGCTGCGCGAGCACCGCCAGCAGCGTCGAGGAGATGAGGAACGGCTCGACGCCCATGTCCACCAGACGGGTCACGGCGCCGGAAGCGTCGTTGGTGTGCAGCGTGGACAGCACCAAGTGGCCGGTGAGCGAAGCCTGGATGGCGATCTGCGCCGTCTCCAGGTCGCGCATCTCCCCCAACATGATGATGTCGGGGTCCTGCCGGAGGAAGGCGCGCAGGGCCTTCATGAAGGTCATGCCGCAGCCCTCGTTGACCTGGACCTGCATGATGCCCTCGATGTCGAACTCGACCGGGTCCTCGACCGTCAGCAGCTTGGTGTCGATCGTGTTGATGCGGCGCAGGCAGGAATAGAGCGTCGTGGTCTTGCCCGAGCCGGTCGGGCCGGTGACGGCGAAGATGCCGTTCGGCTGGTTGATCGTCTCGATGGTGAAGTCGAAGATGGTCTTGGGCAGGCCGAGGGTCTCGAGGTCGAGGCTGATCGCGCTGCGGTCGAGCACGCGGAGCACGACCGATTCGCCGAACGCCGTCGGGAGCGTGGAGAGACGCAGGTCGATCTGCTTCCCGGCGATGGTCACGGAGATGCGGCCGTCCTGCGGCATGCGGCGCTCCGAGATGTTCAGGTTCGCCATGATCTTGAGACGCGAGGTCACAGGATTGGCGAGGTGCTTCGGCGGCGGCGACATCTCGTAGAGAGCGCCGTCGACACGGTAGCGGATCTTGAACTCGTCCTCGAACGGTTCGAAATGGATGTCGCTCGCCCGGTCCTGCACCGCCTGCATCAGGACGAGGTTGACGAACTTCACGACCGGCGCGTCGTTGACCGCGTCGTCGAGCTTCATCAGCACGCCGGTCTTGCCGTCCTCGACCGCGGAGAGGTCCATCGTGGACCCGAGCTCCTTGAGCAGGTCGGCGTAGCCGCCGCCGACACCGCCGCCGCTCTGCGAAGGATAGAACTTCTCGATCGCCTTGAGCACCGCCGCCGGATCGGCCACGACCAGCTGGATCTGGTGCTTCACCGTGAATCCGAGCTCGTCGATGACCTGGGGGTTGAGCGGGTCCACCAAGGCGATCTGGACGGTGTCGCCATACATGGCGACGGGCACGCACTGGTACATGCGGACGCTATCGGCCGGGACCGAGGCGACGACCTCGGGCGTCATCGCCGAGTCCTCGATGGTGACGACCATCGTGGACAGCTGGTCGGCCATGATCTGCAGGATGGAATCGATGTCCAGCAGGCCGTAGTCCTGCAGCACCTGCGACACGGGTTTCCCGCCACGGATGTGCTCCTGCATCACCTCCTCGGTCTGGAGGTCGTCGAGCAGGCCGCGCTCCCGGACGAGCGACAACAACGGATCGGTCACCACTTCGGGCATAAGTCACCTCGTTCAGCGGCGTCCGGAGGCCTCGGCCTCGCTCTTCGCCGCCTTCATCTCCTGCAGTTTCTGGATGATCGTGGTCGGGTCCTGCGCCTTGTTGATGACCTCTTCCTCGGCGATCAGGCCGGCCTGCCACTTGTCCACCAAGAAGCTGTCGAGGGTCACCATGCCATACTTGGCGCCGGTCTGGATGTCCGATTGGATGCGGAAGGTCTTGTTGTCGCGGATGAGCGCCGCGATGGACGGCGTGTTCACCATGATCTCGAAGATGGCGACGCGTCCCGGTTTGTCGTGGCGCGGGACGAGCAGCTGGGAGATGACCGCTTGGAGCACCGTGGATAGCTGGATGCGGATCATCTCCTGCTGGTTCATCGGGAAGGCGTTCGTGATGCGGTCGATGGTCTTCGCCGCGCCCGTGGTGTGCAAGGTGCCGAAGACCAAGTGGCCCGTCTCGGCGGCGGTGATGGCCGCCTCCATCGTCTCGAGGTCGCGGAGCTCGCCGACCAGGATCACGTCGGGGTCCTGCCGCAGCGCGCGGCGGAGGGCCTCGGCGAAGTTCGGGACGTCGACGTTGACCTCGCGCTGGGTCACCACCGCTTTCTTGTGCTTGTGGTAATACTCGATGGGGTCCTCAACCGTGATGATGTGGGCCTCGTCGCGCTCCTCGTTGATGATGTTGATCATCGAGGCCAGCGTCGTGGTCTTGCCCGAACCGGTCGGGCCCGTGACGAGGACCAAGCCGCGCGGCTTGTAGAGCAATTCGCGGGCGCTGGGCGGGATGCCGATCTGCTCCATCGTGAGGAGCTTGCTGGGGATCTGCCGGCACACGATGGCGAAGTTTCCCTTCTCCTTGAACGCGCTGACGCGGAACCGGGCCAACTCGCCGAAGGCGAACCCGAAGTCCGCGCCGCCCTTCTCGCGGATCTGCTGGATGTGGTCCTCCGAGGTGATGGCGCGCATCAGTTCCTCGGTGTCTTCCGGCTTGAGCACCGGGCCTTCCACGCGGTGGAGGATGCCGTGGAGACGGATGACCGGCGGGATGTTCACGCGGATGTGCAGGTCGGCGGCCCCTTCGGAGACCATCAACTGCAACAGATCGGACATTTGATACGACATGTCGGGGGAGCGGGATCGGATGTTTCTGGTGCGCCTCGGCGCGGCGCGTTTCGTCGTCGTCGCGGTGTTCGTGGGCTCAGTGGTCGGTGACCGTGGCGCGCATCACCTCGTCCACGGTGGTGAGGCCGGCGAGGACCTTGCGGATGCCGTCCTCGCGCAGCGTGCGCATGCCCATCTCGCGGGCCTTCACGCGGAGGACGTTGGCGGGCACCTTGTCGAAGATCATCTTCCGGGCCTCGTCGTTGATGTTGAAGATCTCGAAGATGCCGAAGCGGCCCTTGCAACCGGTCTTGTTGCACTCGCCGCAACCTTTGCCCTTCCGGGCGCTGGCCTGGGCGACCTGTTCGGGCGTGATGCCGATCGAATCGGCCTCGGTCTGGTCGAGCACGTGCGACGCGCCGCAGCTCTTGCAGACCTTGCGGACGAGACGTTGCGCCATGAGGCAGCGCGCGGACGACGCCACCAAGAACGGCTTCACGCCGATGTCGATGAGACGGGTCACCGCGCCGGGAGCATCGTTCGTATGGAGCGTGGAGAAGACCAGGTGGCCGGTGAGCGACGCGTTGATGGCGATGGACGCCGTCTCCATGTCGCGGATCTCCCCGAGCATGATGACGTTCGGCGACTGGCGGAGCATCGAGCGCAGCGCGAGCGCGAAGGTGAAGCCGATCTGCTCGTGGACCTGCACCTGGTTGATGCCGGCGAGCATGTATTCGACCGGGTCCTCGACCGTGATGATCTTGCGGTCGGGCCGGTTGATGTAGTTGAGACAGGAGTAGAGCGTGGTCGTCTTGCCGGAACCGGTCGGACCGGTGACGAGCAGGATGCCATCGGGCAGGCCGATGATCCGCTCGAAGTTCTGCTGGTCGTCCGCGAAGAACCCGAGCTCGGCCAGGCCCAGCTTCAGGCCGGACTTGTCGAGGATACGCATGACGATCGACTCGCCGTGCTGCGTGGGTAGGCAGTTGACGCGGAGATCGATGGTCTTGCCGCCGGCGCCGACCGGCACGTTGATGCGGCCGTCCTGCGGGATGCGGCGCTCGGCGATGCTCATCCCGGCCTGGATCTTGAGGCGCGCGATGATCGGCGCCTGGAGCCGCTTCGGGAGGTCGGATTGTTCGACACAGACGCCGTCGATGCGGAACCGGAGACGGAAGCGCTTGGCCAGCGGCTCCAGGTGGAGATCGGACGCGCGCTTCTTGAAGGCGTCCACGATCACCTGGTTGACCAGCTTGATGATCGGCGCGTCGGCCTCGACGGCCGATTCGTCGTCGCCGACATCGCCCTTGAACGCGTTGATCTCGACCTCACCCTCGGTGATGTCCTGGATCATCTTGCCGATACCGCCGTCGTCGCGGCTCGCACCGCCGTAGTACTTGGCCAACGACGCCTCGATGTCCGCCTGGCTGGTGACGCGGAGCTCGATGTCGCGGTTCAGCGCATGCCGGAGGCCGTCGACGGCGTCGATGTCGGACGGATCGGCGACCGCGACGACCACGGCGCCGGAATCGCTCTGGCCCACCGGCACGGCGTCAAATTTCTTGGCGACGTGGCGGGGGAGCAAGCCGATGACGTCGTCGGCCAACCGGAGGTCGGAGACGTTCACGGACTCGACCCCGAAATAGGTGGATTTCGCCATCACGACGATGGCCGGCTCGATCGAGCCGCTCTTCGTCATGGTGTCGAGCACGCCTTCGCCCGCCGCTTCCGCCTCGGCGCGACCGGCCTCCACCTGCTCGTGGGTCAGGAGACCCATGTCGAGCATCGTATCGATGAGATAATCGTCTTTGGCTGCCACAGCTGCCCTTTTCCGGCCCACGGCGTCCACGCGTGTCGCCACAACGCCCGGGGACAAGTGCGCGAGAGTTAAGGGACCGACAAAACGAAAGTCAAACGCTGACCCCCGACAAAGCGGTCCGCGACGCGTTCACCCGTGGGACAGGCGAAGTTTACGAACATAAACTTGTTTTGCAAGCGCCGCGCCGGATTTCCGGCTGCGCCCGGACCGGACCGGGCTACCTTGCCTCCATGAAACGGGTCCGGATCCTTCTCTGGTTGGCGTCGGCGACCGCGGCGGCGATGGTCCTCGGCTGCCGCATGAACCGCCCTCCCGTCCTCGGCCCCCTCGCGGGCAAGCTCCTTCCCTGCCCCGGCTCGCCGAACTGCGTCGGCAGCCAGGACCCCGACCCCGACCACCTGATCGCGCCGTTGGCTGTCCGCGGGCCGTTCAAGGAGACGATGGCCAAACTCAAGGCCGCTGTCCTCGCCGAACCGAGGACCCGCGTCACCGAAGAGCGCGAAGGCTACCTCCGGGCGGAGTCCACCTCCCTGCTCTTCCGGTTCGTGGACGACGTGGAGTTCCTCTACGACGGACCGGCCCAGGTCGTCCACGTGCGGTCCGCCTCGAGGGTCGGACATTCCGACCTCGGGGTGAACCGCCGCCGGATCGAGAAGCTGCGCGCGGCCTTGGACCTCTGATCGGCGGCGTCGCCGGCCCGGCCGCCCGCCTCAGGCCTTCGTCTTCGGCTTGGTCTTGGCGCCGGATTTCCCGGCGGACTTCACCTTGCTGCCGATCGGACGTCCGCCCCGCATCGCAGGCTTGACCTTGCTCCCGATCGGACGGCCGCCGCGCATCGTGCGCTTGGGCTTGCCGGTGCCCGGCCGTGCAGGCCGCGCGTCGAAGGATGTGGCCTTGGCGGTCCGAGCTACAGGCTTTGCCCCGGGCTTGGCGCCGGGCGCACCGGCAGGGGCGGGCTTCCCACGGCGCGCCGGGGCCGCCTTTGCCGCATCCGGACCCGGCGGGAGCCATCGCCCGTCGCGGAAGGCCGGATGATACGATTTGCCCTTCGGTTTCCGCGGCGTGATCCGCGGCACCGGTTCACCGGTCGCGGTCTGGTACTTCCGGACGGGCGCGATCGTCTTCGGCCGGGCCTTGGGCACGATCACGAGCGGACATCCCTCGAACCCGAACGCCGTCCGCAGCTCGCCGGCCAGGTACTTCTCGTAGGCGATGTTGAACAGCTCGTCCTTGTTCACGAACAGCAGGAAGGTCGGCGGGCTCTGCCGCACCTGGGTCGCGTAGTAGAACTTCAGATGATGCCCCTTGTCGCTCACCGGCTGCTTGCGGACGATCGCGTCCTGCAGGGTCCGGTTGAGGATGGCGGTCGGCACCTTCTGGCGGCCTTGGGCGGCGACGTAGCGGACGGCTTCGAGCAAGCGGTCGAGTTGGAACCCGTCCTTCGCCGAGGTGAAGATCACCGGCGCGTAGTCCAGGAAGAAGAGCTTCTCCTGCACCCAGGCCCCGAACTCCACGAGCATCGTGGGCCGCTTCGCGCGGTCGTCGCGGTCGCGGGTCCGGTCGCGCCGCTCGGCGATCTCCTTCTCGCGCCGTTCGCGGACATCGGTGGCGACGAGGTCCCATTTGTTCACGACCACGATGCAGGCGCGCCGGTTCTCGGTGATGATCGCGGCGACCTTCTTGTCCTGTTCCAGGATCCCCGATTCGGCGTCCAGCACGAGGACGGCGATGTCGCAGCGGGCGATGGCCTCCTTGGTGCGCTCGACGCTGAAGAGCTCCACGGTGTCGTCGATGCGACGGGCCTTCCGGACGCCGGCGGTGTCGATGAGGACGTACTTCTGCCGCACGCCCTCGGTGTCCACCTCGAACGGCACGTCGACCGCGTCGCGGGTCGTGCCGGGGATCGGGCTGACGATGACGCGCTCGGATCCGGTGACCTTGTTGATGAGCGAGGACTTGCCGACGTTGGGCCGGCCGACGATGGCGATCTTCACCGGTGCGGCGGCTTCCTCGGCCTCGCGTGCCAGGGCCTTCTCCTTGTCGGTGGGTTTCTTGATGAACTTCCCGTAGGTCTCTTCCGGCTCGGCAGGCGGCGCGACCGGATCGGCTTTCGGAAGATACCGGAACGCCGCCTCTATCAGGTTGTCGAGGCCTTCGCCGTGGATCGCCGAGACCGGCAGCAGCTTCTCGAACCCCAGCGCGGAGAACTCGGTGAGGCCGCCCTCGGCCCGGTAGGTGTCGACCTTGTTGACGGCGACGATGACGGGCTTTCCGGCGGCGTGGAGTCGTTTCGCGACCTCGGCGTCGAGCGGCACGATGCCTTCCTGGACGTTGACCACGAAGATGATGACGTGGGCCGACTCGATCGCCATCTGCACCTGGTCGAAGGCGGCGCTGATGATGACGTCCTCGGACTTCTCGCCGCGCAGCAGGCCGATGCCGCCGGTGTCCACGAGCGTGAACGGCCGGCCGTGCCATTCGGCCTCCGCGGTCACGCGGTCGCGCGTCACGCCCGGCATATCGTGCACGATTGCGATGCGTTTGCGGACGATGCGGTTGAACAGCGCCGACTTGCCGACGTTCGGCCGTCCGACGATGGCGATGAGTCCAGTCATGGCGGGGATGATGCGCGACCGGCGCACCCCGGCCAAAGAAAAACGCCGACGTCCATCGGGACGCACCGACCGGCCCCGGTCCGGAGCGGCCCGTCGGACCCCTGTTCAACGGGCCGATTGCCGGAGCCGGACCGCCTCGACGACGCCCTTCTTGGCGGGATGGCGCACGGCATGGCGGATGAGCCAGCAGCGTTCCGGGGTCGCACTCTCCAGCCAACGCCCGCAGATCTGGAAGGCCAGTGCCGGATGGTCCTTGGCGATGTCGCCGAGATGGTTCGCCACGCTGCGTCGGACGTACAGATCCGGGTCGTCCTTGACAGCTTCAAGGATCGGCAAGGTCGGCCGCGGGTCCGCGACGAAGGCCGGGATCCGCATCGCCCACGGCAACCTCGGCCGGGTGCCCTCCGAGCAGAGCCGGCGCACATGAGGGTCCGCATCCCGGGTCCAATCCATCAACCGCGCCAGCGTGCGTTCCGGCCAGCGCACCAAGAACGGTCGCATCGAGAACTCCGCGCTGAACCTCCGGGTCAGCTCCCGCTGAGCGGTCATCGAGACCTCGAACGGATCGGCGCCGCCGTTGTGCCCGGCATCCAGTCCGTAGGTCGCGATAAAGCGGACATGCGGCAGGTAGAAGAACACGCCCAACCCGAGGTCCGACGTCCGATCGAGCGGCGGAGTCAGCGAGCGGAGCAACACGTCGACCGCGTCGGTATAACCGGCCGGCAAGTGCCTGCGCATCGCTTCCGCCAGATGTTGTCCGCGGTCGAGGATCCCGAGCGGACCGAGGCCGTCCGATGCGGAGCGCTCGAACGCGGAGCCGTCGAAGGTCGGATGGGCAAGCGATAGGTTGTGCGCCAGGCAGGCGATGGACTCGCGGTCGAGCAGGTCCTTGAGCGTGCTCCCCTTCTGGATGGAACGTGGCGCGACCGGGAGACGGAGCCCCGGGATCGCGGTCGGAGCGGCCGTCTTCACGGCGACTTCTTCGAGATCAGGGCCTCGGTGGCGCGGGCGATGCCGAGGGCCATCGCGTCGTCGTTGTACCGGGCATGGACGGCCGTCCGGCCCGTGTCGCCCAGCGACCGCAACCGTGCTGGATCGAGCAACAACGGCTCCCACGCGTCGGCGAGCGCGACCGCCGTGTCCGGCCCGCTGATCACGCCGCCGCCCGTCGCGGCGAGCAGCTCGGGGTACGTGATGGTGTCCGGCTGCACCAGCGGTGTGCCCGCGGCGAGCGATTCGATGACATAGAGGCCGAACGATTCGCTGGTCCGCGCCGGCACGGAGAGGAGGTCACATCCCGCGTAGAAGGCGACCTTGTCCTCGCGCGACAGGTTGGGATGGAACGTCGCTTCGGGCAAGAGACCGGCCGCCGAGAGCTTGTCCTTCTGTCGCGCGACGAAGACTTCATCGCCGGGCCCGCAGCCGCCGCCGATCCGCAGCTTGGCCTGCGGGACGCGTCCGCGCCTGCGGACCTCGATGAAGGCGTCGACCACGGTGTCGAGGCCCTTCTCCGGGCACATGCGCGCGAAGAAACCGATCGCGAGCTCGTCGCCCGGCCGCTTGGCGGCACGCAGCGGCAAGGTGTCGTAGCCCGCGAGGCTGATGCCGTTCGGCGCGACCTGGATCCGGTCCGCCGCGAGGCCGAGGCGCCCGGCCATCCGTCCCGCGAAGTAGCGGCTCGGCGAGATCCAGCCATCCATGTCGGCGGCCCGCTCCTTCAGGGTGGCCCACGCCTGGGTGCGCCAAGGCTCCGGCAAGGAATCAAGGAACGACTCCTCGCTCTGGAGGAAGCAGACGACCTTGCAGCCGAGCGCCGCTTTCAGTTGCCGGGCGAAACCCGCGAGGAGCGCGTTCGAGAGGAAAACCACGTCGGGTCTCGGCAGTTGCTGGAGCCACGCCGCCAACTCGTCGAGATCGCGGGACTGGTTGCCGCGCTCGCCTTGGAGCATCGACACCGTCAGCTCGCCGACGTCGTCCGGCCGCGTCTTCGCCGTCTTGCCGGCGGCCCACTTGAGCAGCGCGGGCGAATCGAGCAGCTGCCGCAGCCAGCTCGGCGCGCCGCGGTAGAGCGCGGATTTCTGGTCGAGGAAGACGTTGATGCCGCCGAAGAACGTGGGCGTCCCGGCGGTGGACGACGTCTCGTCCAACGTCATCGGCAGATACAGCGGCACCATGACGGTGTCGTGGCCTTGCCTCCGGAGGGCCGCGACGAGCGCGTTGTCGCGGAAACAGTTCCCGCAATACATGCCGCCGGCGCCGGGGGTGATCTGGACGAGGTTCACGCGACGGCGACGGTAGCGACGTTTCACGCCGGGACAAGCGGCGCCCGCCCCGGTTGCGGCACGCCGTACGGCAGCTTGTCCGGCAACTGGGTGATCCCCGCGAACGCGCCGAACAGCCGCGAGAAATCCTTGTTCACATCGCCCGAGAGGCAATCGGTGAGGTCGTCCGCGAGTGCCGGATCCTGGTCGGCGACGGTCTTGAAGCTCACCGCGGGATCGTAGAAGGCATACACGAGCTTCCGCATGTTCTCCATGCCTTCCCGCATCACCTCGCCGTAGGCCGCGAACCGCTCGGACCGGAAATCACCGGCTTCCAGGGCTTCGTGGACCGCGTCCCCTGCCAGCACCCCGCTCTTCAGCGCGAGCATCATACCGCTGGAGAAGACGGGGTCCAGGAACCCGAACGCATCACCGGCCAGCACCAGACCGTCGGCCGCGCAGTACTCGGAACGGAAGGTGTACTCGGCCGTGAGCCAGTATTCGCCGGTGCACGTGCCGGTCGCCAGCCGGTCCGCGATCCACAGGTTGTTGGGCACCTCGCGGTGGAAGATCGTCGCGGGGTCTTTCACCCCGTCCCGCGTCAGGTACTTGCCGTCGGCCACCACGCCGACGCTCACCATGTCGCCGTGCTGCGGGATGTGCCAGAACCAGCCTTTGTCCGGGATGAAAGCCACCGTGGTCTGGCCTTCGTCGATCCCGGCATCGCGCTTGGAACCTTTGTAATAGGTCCATACGGCGACCTTGTTCAGCTTCGGGTCGCCCCGGCGCCAGGCCTTCTTCGTCGCGGCGATGGCATCGCGCCCGGTGGCATCGATGGTCATCGGCGCACGGAACTCGGTGGCTTCCCCCGCCTTGTCGCGGGCGACGACGCCGACGTGCCGGCCGTCTTCTTGGAGCAGTTCGACGACCTCCATCTCCTCGCGGACATCCGCCCCTTTGGAGCGGGTGTTGTCCATCATCATCTGGTCGAACTCGCTGCGGAGCACCTGCCAGGACTGGGCGACGGTCTCGCGATCGTAGCGGTTGAAGAAATAGAACGGCTGGCTGGCGCGGCCCGACGGCGCCACGAACTGGACGGAGAACTTCTTGGTGAAGGCCGAGCTCTTGAGCTGCGGGATCATCCCGATCCGCTCCAACGGCGGGTAGGTGAACGGGATCATCGACTCGCCGATGTGGTAGCGCGGGAACTTCTCGCGCTCGAGCACCACGACCCGATGGCCCTGCTCGGCCAGGACCGCGCCGGCCGCGCATCCCGCCGGACCGCCGCCGATGATCACCACGTCGAAGACCTCAACTCGTTTCATACGTAGACGTATTGAATGCCAGATCGGCGAACACGCAACCGTCGAGACGCAGATTTATTTCGATGCCGTCATCGGGTGGAATGTTCCCGAGGACGGTCCCGCGCGGTGCCAGCCGATCCGGCGACGACGCGTGCCAACGACACCCCGGCCCTGGCCTCCTACGAAAGTCTCAGCGGTCCGGGAGACCGCGGAAGGCCGACGGCAGGATCTCGATGATGTCCGCGAGCGTCCGGCCGGCGAGGTCGCGCAGCGTGTTCTGTCGGCCGTAGAGCGCCCCGGCACCGTCCAGATGCAACGCAGCCGTGATGAAATCGTCCGGCTTGAAGCAGAGATAGGCGGTCGGCCGGCTGGTGTAGCGGATCCCGCTGGCGTTGAGGATGCCGCCCAGCGGCAGATGCTCCTCCAGGATCTGCGTGCGCCACGGCTCCGGGAAGCGGTCGAGATGGATCTTGATCGCGCCGAACTCGACCGCACGGTCCGAGCCGTCGAGCTCGAGGACGGATTCCCTCCAGTACGCATCGCCCGCGTGATGGCTCGACAGCACGCACAGATGGATCGACCCGCCGTGATGCTGCTCAAGGGTCCGTGTCATGTCCCGCTCGTGGACCAGGAGCGTCCGGTACGGCTCCGGCACGGCGTCGCCGGACACGACCGTGAACGGCAACAGCGCGCGCCCGGCACGGACGTAGAACTCGTCGAGCGGATGGACCTCGGAACGGGGTTGGGCAGGGACGCTCATGGTTCTGGACAGGGACGGATCATCGGATGGGGGCGAGTCCTTGCCGGTCGGCGTCGCGACGCAGCCCGATCTGGTCGAACGCGATCGGCTTGAACCCTAGCTTCCAGGCCGGCGAATCCTTCGGCAGCTGGAAGCCCGGCAGGACCTGCGCCGGATCGGTCGTCGAGTAGTTGTCGCGCACATCGAACATCTCCGGCTTCGCGTTCCAGCCGAGGTCGAGCCATTTGCCGACCGCGACGTTCCGCGCCACGACGTTGCCGTCCGGCGGCACGCCCTTGAAACCGGGCCCGGTCACCGCCGGTCCGCCCGGTGCGCCATAGAAGGCGTCGAGCGACTTCATCGCCGGATAGCGTTCGCGGTAGAGGGCCGCGGGCACCGCGGCGAGCTGCTTGCGCATGAAGTCGTGCACCATGTCGTGCCACACCGGCGACTTGTCGAGGCCGCGTCCGTCCGCGCGCACGGCCGGGTCGCAGTCGACGAACAGGTTGTTCTCCACGCGATGGTCGCGTCCGCCGCCGATGAACGTCGCCCAATGGACCTTGTGGAAGACGTTGCCGATGACCTCGGTGCCGCTCACGCAATCGTCCATGTACACGCCCATCGAGCCCATTCCCACGCCGCCGGTCTCGTGGATGAAGTTGCCCATGATCCGGTTCCCGCGGAACGAGTAGTCGCGTCCCGTGTAGATCGCGCCGACGTCGCCGGTCTCCAGAGCGATGTGGTGGATGTCGTTCGCCTCGATCAGATGGTCGTTGCCCCAGAAGAGGATCGCGCAGTGCGGATGGTCGTGGATCAGGTTGTGCGAGGCGCGGAGCCCGACGCCGGTCATCGCGATCGCCGGGGCATAGCACTTGGACCAGCGGGCCTGCCGCTGGAGATGGCAGTTCTCCACGAAATGACCGCCCGGCTCCAGCGTCTGCCGGTCGCCGCCCGTCAACGACACGCCGCCATCCCCGGTGTCGAAGATATCGCAGGCCACGACCCCGTGGTCCTTGCCGCCTTCGACCACGACGCCGAGGTCGCCGAGGTTCCGCAGCACGCACGAGACGACGCGCGCACCGGATCCGCCGCGGATCTCGATACCGTTGCCGCGCGATGCCTCCAGCACCAGGCCGCGGAGGGTGACATGGCTCGCGCCGGCCAGCTTGAAGAACGGACGGTCGAGCAGCGACAGGACGGTCTCAGACGCGCCCACCGGCGACGGCGGCCAGAAGTAGAGGGCGCCCGCCTTGCGGTCGAGGTACCACTCGCCGGGGCGGTCGAGCTCTTCGAGGACGTTGAGGAAATGGAACCTCTGTCCCTTGCGGAAACCGTACAAGCCGTGCGGCGCCGCGGTCCGGATGAAGTGCCGGTCGAGGTCGAGCTCGGCGACGCGTTCGTACGAATTGGCCCAATCCCAGGCCCAATAGCCGTGGACCCAGACGTCGCTGGTGTCCTTCCAACGCCGCGGCCGTTCCCCCGCGTAGAGGAATCCGCCGGGCAGGTCGCCGATGTCGCCGCCGTGGTCGTCGTTCTTGCCGCTGCCCGCCGGGAAACCGGCGAGTTTCTCCCACGCGCCTTCATCCGGCCAGCGGGCGAGCGTCATCGGTCGACCACCGAAGAACAGCTCGCAATGGGCGGGCGTGGTCGGACGACCGAAACCGCGCGACCGCATCTCGCCGAAGTCCTGGATACCGAGAGCGCGCAGGTCGAGCACCACGACCTGGTCGCGGGCCGCGGCATCGAGACGCGAGCGCACCGCGGCATCGGTGACCGGCACGAAGCCGGTGAGCTTCCGGCCGCCCAGCAACCGGGTGCGTTCCCCTCGATAGGCCTGCCAGACGATCGGCGCACCGGCGGACCCGGAATCCGCTTCGGTCAATTCCAGAGCATCGGTCCTCAGATGGTCCCCGCCGTGCAGCCAGACGGTCAGGCCGGATTTCGGCAGCTTGCCGTCACGCTTCAGCCCGCGGACGGCGTCGCGCGCGCGCTCCAAGCTCGCGAACGGACGAGCCTCCGTGCCCTCCGCCGCATCCGACCCCGTCGGCGACACGTGGAGATCGGCCCGGACGACCGCCGCGACGAGTGCGAACCCAATGACCCGCGCCATCCATCGGGCGAGGAAACGGGACGGAAGAGGGACGGGGATCCTCATGAGACGAGCTTGGCGATGACGAAAGCGGCCGCGGCGGCCAAGCCGCCGATGAGCAAGGTCTGGCCTCCGCTGCGCATCGCGGGGGTGCCGGTGAAGCGGCCCTTCACCGCGCCGAAGACGAACAACGCGGCGAGCGTCAGTCCCGCCGACATCAACAGCGCCTTGTGCGCGTCGACGAGGACCAGGTACGGCGACAGCGGGATGAGGCCGCCGGCGATGTACGCGCCGGCGATGGTGAGCGCGCTCTTGAGCGCGCGTCCGGGATCCGGTTTCTCCAGCCCCAGCTCGAAACGCATCATGAACTCGACCCACGCCTTCGGGTCGCGCCGGAAGGCCTCGATCATCGGCGCCGTCTGCTCCCGGGTGAGCCCGTACGCGGCGAAGACCTCCTCGACCTCGCGCACTTCCGCGTCCGGCTTCTCGACCACCTCGCGCTCCTCGCGGGCATGCTCGGAGTCGTAGTGCTCGCACGCGCTCTTGCCCGCGAGATAGCCGCCGAGGCCCATCGCGATGGACCCGGCCGCGATCTCGGCGAAGCCGGCCGTCACCACCAGCTTGCTCTGCGCGATCGCGCCGGTGAGGCCCGCGGCCAACGCGAACGGCACGGTCAGCCCGTCGGCCATGCCGATGACGATGTCGCGCACCGCTTCGCTGGCGGTGAAGTGCTTCTCGTGGTGGGGCGTGTCCGGCGTCATGGGACGGAACGTGTCGATGGACGTCGGGCCTCGATCAGGTCGTCACGCATAGCGACCCGTCTTGTGCTCCGGCTTGAAGAACTCGTGCAGCAGGCGGTCGACCTGGAGCAGCGCGTCGCGGGTGAGACCGATGCGGTCGCCGTCCTCCGTCAGGAATCCCTGCCCCTTCAACGTCGCTAGCGGCGCCGCGAACTGCTCGCGGGGGTCGCGACCGAATTTTTTCGTGAACGCCTCCGCGCTCACGCTGCCGAGCTTGAGCTGCAGGATGAACTCGCGCAGGTAGCGCTCGTCTTCCGGCACGGTGTAGGCGCGATGCGTGGGCAAGCGGCCGGCTTCCACGG
>JANNAJ010000082.1:0-2222 GCA_031384285.1 Verrucomicrobiota bacterium | reverse complement strand
CACTGGCAACCTCTCTGGGCAGCTCGTGGGAGGCAATTACACGGCGCTGGGTGTGGATGCTACGCTCAATCGGGTTTTGCTCGGTGGCTTGGATCAGGTGGAGCTGCGCAGCGGGTCCGTTCCTGACCAGCCAGAGATGATCCGGCTCAAGCCCGCAACCGCCCTGTCGCCCGGCAACTACCAGATCGGAATCCGGGGAGGCGTATGGTATCGCATTTCTGTTACCTCCCAGCAGATGGGTCAAGGCTTGGGGCGCGCTGGCCGCTCCTGGGGCGAACGTTTAACCACTGCCGAGAAGCCCCCCCCACAGATCACCTCCAAGGAAGCAAAAGGTTTCTATCTGAGCAGAGTCAGCCTTGAGAACGCAGCCGGCATTGCCCCGGTCGTCGTGGAGTTGGTTGTCGCGGATCACCCTCAAAAGCCGGTCGTCCTCCGGGTCACCAACACCTCGAACAAGCGCATCCGTGTCACCGGGATGAACGGTGTCGCCAAAGACGGCAAGAGCCTGTTCTCCAAGCTCAACCGTTCAATCAAGGCCAACGATTCACATGACTTCATTGTCAACCAAGGGGACCTTAACGGCGAGGGGACAGTGGAGGTCCAATGCGAGGACTTTCCAGAGCGCGCTATATTTGCGGTGAAGCAGAAATAACAGCACGGACCCATGTTCAGCTTCTTCAAAAGGAAATCCGATGTCCTGAACCACTGGATCGCCTTCGCGGACGGTTTCCAGACGTCGCCGTCGGAGTTCTACGCCGCTTTGGAGAAGGAGCTGGCCGACCGGAGAATCCCGAGGATGGAGATGTCGCGCATCGAATTCTCCGAAGGCGGGTTGCTTTCCGAGAAGCGCGTCTATCTAAGGATGCTCCGCGAGCGGTTGGTCTTCGATGTGTGCGCCGCCCCGTTCGGGAGCGGCTTTTTCTTTTCCTGCCGCACCGCGGAGATACCTATCGCCCTCATGTGGTGGCATCTGCTGCTGTTCTTGGTCGGCGGATGGATTCTGACCGGCGGGTTGCTGGCGCTGCTATTTAAGTTCACCGACTCGTTCTGGCTCTCCTTGCTCGCTCTCTCGCTCCTCTACGGGGTGGCCATCCACAGCCTGCGCAACGCGGTGGCGATGGGGCTGCAAGACCTCGACACCACGCTTATCGCGACGCCGGTCGTCGGCCCGCTCTACGAGGTGCTCTTCCGCAAGGAGACCTACCACCGCATCGACTCGCGGCTCTGCTATCTGGAGGTCGTGCCCACCCTGGTCAAGAAGCTCGCCGAGGACACGACGGCCGCGAAAGGCGTGAAGCTGGTCCGGCAATACGAGGCTGCGCCCATCTTGGGGGAGCTTTACAAGCCGGCGCTCCCCAGCGGACCCGCTCCCTCGGCACCCGAACCCCCGACCCCGTGACGCGGGATGCCCGGCGTCCACGATCAATTCTCGGAGCAGTTCGCCGCCTTCGGCAGGCGTGGCTGCGGCTGGCAGGTTTTCCCTGAACCGGTCGTTCCCGAGCCGCCGTTCCGGCCGTTTGCGGGTTATGCCCTCGCACCCGTCGTGGATGACGGACGAGTGGCCACCGCGGGCAGCTCCCTGTTGTCCGGGCTGAGCCGCTGGCTGGCCAAGGCACCCGCAGCACCGCCGCCTCTTGAAGCGGAACCGGAGCCCGAGCCGGAGCCCACGCCACTGGTCCGGGAAGAAGACCTCGTGGAGTTGCAGACGGCGCTGCCCGCCAACCTCGACATCAAGCACGAGGCGTTCGGCACGTTCCTCGGACAGTTGGCCATCTGTTCGGAGCCTAGCGCGTTCGAGCTCATCGGCACCGCTGAGCGGGTCGTGGCGCAGTTCGCGGCGCACCCGCGGGACGCGCCGGTCCTACGGCGGCAGTTGGGCGCCTATTTCCCCGAAGTCGTCTTCCTGTCCGACCAAGGCACGCTCGCGGCCGCTTGGGAGGCCTCCGAGGGCGAGGCAGCCGTGGTCGAGTTCGGGTTGGAGCAGGAGTTCATCCTGCCGCTCCTGACCGGTGGCAAACTCGACCCGTTCGTCGGGCTCATCGGAGCCATGGGCGACCTGGCCGAGGGCGAGTTCGCGCTGTTCCAAGTTCTCTTCCAACAGACGGCGAACGACTGGAGCGCGAGCGTGTGGCGATCGGTGGCCGCCGAAGGCAAGCCGCTCTTCGTGAACCGCCCCGACCTGGCCATCCACGCCAAGGCCAAGCTGGCGACCCCGCTGTATG
>JANNAJ010000049.1:0-3063 GCA_031384285.1 Verrucomicrobiota bacterium | reverse complement strand
GGGTGGCCGCGCGCTAGTGCGGTACGATCCAGATGATGCCAAGCACGAGGACCAACGTCAGGGTTCCGTAGGTGAGTGCCCTCCCACGTTTCCGGCGGTGCTCCCATTCGGGGTCGCCTTTCAGACATCCATCGCAAGCCGGGCACCGATCAAGATTTCGGGCCACACGCTCATGGCAATGAGGACAGGTAGCAAAGATCAGGTTCCACATAGGCAAAGGGCGAATACTGATCGATTGCCGAAGAGACTGGATTCGATAGGAAGATCCATGTTTTCGTGACTTGCGTTCGAGGGGACGATCGGGCGGGGCGACAGTCACCGCCATGGGGTCTACGCCGGCTTGAAAGGCACGAGGTCCGGAACGGGACAGCGACCGGGATCCACCCCATGGTCTTGCTATCGTGGCATCCTCATCATGCGTGGATGACGACATCAATCCGGAACGGGATCGTATCGGCCGCCACCTGCGCGCTTTTCGCCGCCACCACCGTCCATGCCGCCGCTCCGTCGGTGAGCTACGACGGCGCCCCTTACCGCGAGCAGGAACTTAGCCTCGACCTCTTCGGCAGCGCGGCGATCGGGCAGTCGACGTTCGACCACCTGTCCCGTTCGCGCATCTCGCACGACAGCCGCCTCGGGGTGGGTGCGGGCCTCAGCTACTTCTTCACGCGCAACCTCGGTGCGGGCATCGAGGCGGGCACGGAGAGCACCAGCCACTACCTCGTGGACCGCGTCGCGCTGAGCTTCATCGCACGGTTCCCCTTGGGCGATTCTGGGTTCGCTCCCTACGCGCTCGTGGGCGGCGGCCGGCAGTTCGACCCGACGGAACTGTGGTTCGCCCACGGCGGCGGCGGCATCGAGTATCGTTTCACCCCGAACGTCGGTATCTTCACCGACGCGCGGTTCGTGCTGACCGAGCGGACCTCGAACTACGGCCTGTTCCGCCTCGGCATGCGTTTCGCGTTCTAAGGAAACCTGGCGAGCCGTGAAGACCCGTGGATGGGCGCCGAAGACGGTTGGCATCGCTTTGTCGCGGTCGCGCTTCCGTCTCGTCCCGGATGACAGCCGCTTCCGGGCATGGGGCGGCGTCGCTCCGCTCTGGCGGATGGCGCGGCGTCAGACGCAAGAGCCCTCGCCTACAAGGCGGAAAGGTGGCGCTGGACCAGGGCGATAGGCCGCGCGCATACCAAGGCTCATCGAACTGGCTGCGCCTTCGTCCCTTCAAGGATCACCGCTAGGCCGCCCGGCACCGCGGTGATCGTTGCCCGCGGTGGCACGCCGCGCAAATCCGCGAGTGCATCACCAAAAGTCGCGGCTCGATCAGCTTCACGCGTTTCTCTATGTCAACGAGCACCAGCTTCACCAGCCGCTCCAACGCCAGGTCCGAGATCTTCGACTTCATCGATGTCGTCTACAACCGCCAGCGCCGACACACCTCCCTCGGTGGCCTTTCCCCCGCCCACTTCGAAACCAAAACAACTAACCAACACCCACCTTTCCTCTGTCCGTTTTATCGAAGCAGGCCCAAGCCTCGGTTGACGCCTCTTGGGCGATGGCCTCGCGGGCGGCGTGTTTCTCGGTGCGGGTGTCTGCCACCAACCGGTTGAGCGTGAGGCTGCCGAAAAGCTCATCCGGACGCGCTTCCGGCGGGTTGGTCGACTGAGTGCTGTCCGTGATGGTCGATTGTGCCATAGTTCATCCTATCACAATCCCATGCCGTCCGGCAATGCCCCCTTCGGTCGCCCTCCCGCACCGGGTAGTCGAGCGAGGTGCAGCCAGTTTCCCGCGAACTCGTGAAACTGGCTCCAGACCTCAGTTGCGGCGAATAACGACCTCAATCACCGCAAGAGCTGCGTAGAACCGGTTGCATTTGCGGCGAATCGGCGTTACAATCACCGCATTATTCACGGAGATTGCATGTATATCCACGAACGGAATGAGTGGCCGAAGTTCCGGTGGGACAACGCCGAGCTGGCAGGTGCGCTGGCCGAAGTGCGGCACCTACAAGGGCGATTGCTGGGCCGGATGCAGTCCCTCGGCTTCTCGCTTCGGGTGGAAGCTGCCTTGCAGACGCTGACCCAGGACGTGGTCAAAACCAGCGAGATTGAGGGGCAAATGCTGGATACGCAGCAGGTGCGCTCTTCTATCGCCCGACGCATGGGGGTGGATATCGGCGGTCTGCCCCCGGTGGACCGGAATGTGGAAGGCATCGTGGACGTGATGTTCGATGCGACGAACCGATACGACGCGCCGCTGACGGCAGAACGGCTGTTCGGCTGGCACGCGGCGTTGTTCCCCACCGGCAGAAGCGGAATGCAACGCATCACGGTCGGCGGCTGGCGGACCGAGGCCAGTGGCCCGATGCAGGTGGTCTCCGGGCCGTATGGCCGGGAGACGGTGCATTTTGAAGCGCCCGGCCATGAGCGGTTGGACGCTGAGATGACCAGGTTCATCGAATGGTTCAATGCTTCCACCGACATCGACCCCGTCATCCGGTCAGCGCTGGCGCATTTTTGGTTCGTGACCATCCATCCCTTCGATGACGGCAACGGGCGCATCGCACGCGCCATCGCCGATCTGGCGTTGGCGCGGTCGGAAAGCAGTTCCCAGCGGTTCTACAGCATGTCGTCGCAAATCCAGCTGGAGCGGAATGCGTATCATGACGTGCTGGAACGCAGCCAGAAGGGTCCGCTCGACATCACGGCCTGGATCCGATGGTTCCTTGATTCCCTCAAGCACGCCATCAACGCGTCGCAGGAGACGTTGCATGTCGTCCTGACCAAGGCCCGCTTTTGGGAGGCCCATGCCGGCGCGCCGTTCAACGGCCGCCAGCAACTCATGCTGAACCGGTTGCTGGACGGATTTGATGGAAAGCTCACATCGTCCAAATGGGCTACCATCACCAAATGCTCCCAAGACACTGCCTTGCGGGACATCAGCGACTTGGTGGACCGCCGGATTCTGGAACGGGACGAAGCGGGCGGGCGAAGCACCAGCTACCATCTGCTTCTGCCGGGATAGTAAGGCTGCCGGGTTCCGCCTCCCGCTCGGAACGCGCTGACC
>JANNAJ010000045.1:0-2302 GCA_031384285.1 Verrucomicrobiota bacterium | reverse complement strand
CGCGGCGCACCCGACCGCGAGCACCGCGAACAGCGTCAGCGACAGGAACGGGGATCTCATAGGACCATCAGGCCCGAAGCGGTGGCTTTCGGCCAGCGGAGTTGGTGCCGAAGCCCCAGATATCACACCGACTTCTCCGCGGAAGCGTCGGTCCTGATCGGTCGACCTGCAGACCCGATCCAGGAGACAGCGGCAGAATGAAAGGCATCCGGTCGACGGTCCGATGGGCCAAGCCACGGGACCGAGATCAAAGATCGTCCACAAGCCGCCGCCGCTGGATGGAACGGAGCGGCGTCGGCATGAGGCACCGTCCGAAGGGTCGGAGAGCTTCATCGCCTGCGTCCGCACGACGGTGTGAAGCAGGTGAAGGCGCATGCCGGACGTCAGCCGGGTTTCACCCCATTGAAGGAGGCCGCATCACCGAGCGAGCGTTTGAGGCATGGAGCAAACATCGCAGTCCGGCCATGCCGCGGAGACACCGGAGATCCCATGCCGACGGCAGCACCTCCCCAACATGGAGGGCTCCGTTCTACCGGCCTATAGAACCATCGGCGGCGAGCGGCTGGTTCGGTCCCTCAGAGGCTCGATATCGGGTGGCCTCATCGTCGTCGGCCTTTGTTCATCGGCTTCCGCCGAAGTGTTGGTCAGCAATCTGGATGAGCGTTGGACCGTCCCGGGGTCGATCGGAGACATCAATGAGGTCGTCTCCGACCCCTATTCTGGGCCCGCGGGGGTTTTCCGGACCGGAACCGGTCGACATCTGCTGACCTCGGTCACGCTCGAACATGCCTTTTGGAAGACACTGCCGGTATCGCCTCAGTTCCGCATCTTGCTGTTCGCCCGAGCTGAGGTCGCGGCGCCCGAATCGGAGGTGGAGATCCTTGCTGAACTGCAGCATCCAGTCCTGGATCCGACGCCCACCCAGTTCCCCGGCTTCAGCCAACGTGTGGAGTACAGTTCCTTGGATCCGGTCATGCTCGAGGCCGACACCACCTACTGGCTCGGGGTCTACCTTCCACCGGGAAGCCCGGGTGCGGCGTTGATGTTCGTCTTTTCGACGGGCGAGCGCGGGTTGGACGGCTGGTCCATCTCTGATTTCAGCCATGCGGGTTTCGCGGACGAGAACGGGATCGTATCGTGGAGCCTCTCTTCTTTCGGTGCTTCTAGCAGCATGCTGAAGTTCGCGGTGAACGGAGTCGCGGTGCCGGAACCTCCGTTGTGGAGCCTCTTCGCCCTTGGAGCGCCTTGGGTGATGCTCTTTTCCCGAAGGTTCAGGTCGGATCGTCGAACACTCCGTTCGCCGATTCCTGTACAAAGGTCTGCCTGAGACGGACGACCTACGGCTTCTTCGGCGCGTTCGCCGCCGTGCCGGTGCCTTGCCTTTCGATTCGGCTGAAGTCGCCGTCAGCGTTGTGGTGGGTTTCCACCGCGCCGTCGGCATAGGCGTAGATGCGCTCCCATTTCCCGTCCGGCATCTGCCGCGCCTGCTTCTTGCGGAACAGGATCAGGCCCGACTCCGCCTCGTTGATGACACGCTCGTGGGGAAAGAACTCGAACAGGTCGGACGAAGGGGGGCCGTTATCCGGCTCAATGCACATGAAAATCGAACCGCCGTAAAAGCAGCGGTCCTGACCTATTGACCGGTCGGTCCAAGTTCCGGTGTCGGCGGGAGGAAGAACGTTGCATTGATTGAGCCGGACGGGCTGCGCTCGATGTTGAAAGTCGGCTTCCATTCGCCGTCCTCTAGCGCGAATCGAAGCTCGGCGAGGTTCGCCTTGCCGGTTTGATTAAGCCACTCGACCCGGGCACGCACCAAGGTATCGCTCTCGGCCCTCTGGTTCAGGATTCGCACTTTTCCATTGCTGGTGACGGTGTTTGTCAGGTTACGGGTAAAAGGTTCGCGCAACTGGGTGACGAGTTCCTCCGGAACACCCTCACCCCTCCTCCAGCCTACAAACTTCGTCACCGCCTCAGCGTCGCCCGACACAGATGCTAGGATCAGGCGTTCGAGTCCTGCGTTTGGAGTAGCAGCGCCGATGGCTGCATAAGTTGCTGCCGTTCCTTCAGGTTTGTTGGGGGCACTGCGCGTCTCTGCTCCAGAAACTCCTGCATTTCTCCATCGTAACTGGCCCACCTCACCACGGAGCCGCAGTAATTCGGCGTGCTCTTGATCAAGCCGAGATCGTTCCGCCGGGTTGGTAGTACTAGGAACGATCGTGGTGTCCGCGGTTGTGCGCATCGCGACCACCTGTTGTCGCAGCCCGGCGTTCTCATCGGAGAGCCGGGTGATGCTGCGTTGTTG
>JANNAJ010000040.1:0-2061 GCA_031384285.1 Verrucomicrobiota bacterium | reverse complement strand
GGCTGGGCTCGCCGGCCCGCCGCCAATACCTCCATCGTCGACAGGCTTCGACTCGCCGCGCAGTCCTTCGAGGGGGGCAGCATCGGCGGGCGACGTTTGCGCCGCATTGGGTATACGCGCGGAACCGGGCGTCGGGTTGACGGCCGCCGGGACTCGTGCCGGATGGCACGGCTTCGCGCGTCCCGGCTCGTTTACTGCGGATGCGTCGCCCAGGTCCGCAGTACGTGGGTGCGCCGATTGCTCGAGGATGCTGTCAGAGACAGAAGGACGAAGCGGCGGATTGCCTGCGGGCGTCTTCATGGCGTGACGCAGGCCGTGGTTTCACGCAGGAAGCGTTCGAGTTCCGGGATGGTGTAGAGCGGCCGGCGCGTGGCACGCGAGGGCCGGAGGAGACCGCGCTTGGTGAGCCGGTCAACGGTGATGGCGGACACGCCGAGGGCGGCGGCCGCTTCGAGGCGGGAGAGCGCGAGTTTGCCCGAGGGGCGCTCAAGTGGGCTGGAGTCTTGCATCGCCCCCGAAGTAACGGGAGCAACGCCGCGAAAATACCCAACCGCTCAGCTCACAACTGGGTATTTATTTTCCGAGGACGGCCGCGGCCCCGGAACTTCAGGCCGATTTCCTTGCAGAACCGCTCTATTCGCTTCACGTCTTCACCGACCGAGTTGCGGTCCAGATGGTTGACCAGCCACGCGTGGAAGGCCCCGACCGACCCCAAGCCGACGATCTCGCGCCACCCAAAAACGGTCGCCAGCATCAGAGGTCCATTGGGACCCAGTAGACCGAACTCACCGAAGCCCGCGCCTCGTTCTAGTCCTTCGGTATAGCCTTTGAAATATTCGAGCCGCATCTCCGGCGGAAATCCATTGGCCGCCGCTTGCACCTTGGCGGTGGAATCCGTCATTTGGGTGGTCAGCGCTTCCCAACTCGTTTTGACCTCAGGGGAAGCATCCTCGAAAGGCATCCTAGTGTTGTTCAACGCGAGGCTTAGCCCCAAAAGCCGGCCCCAATAGCGACCTTGGCTGACGCGTTCACCTCGCGCCGCTTCTTCGATCAATGCGAAGTTTATCTTGAGCATGACAACCGTCACCCACTCAGGAGGTGGCGGCTCGTGCTCGTCCAACGGCTCGAGCCCGTTCAAATCGCGAGCGAAAGGCTGGAAGGCCGCCGGAAAACCGGTGGTCAAGGTTTCGGTATGGGCCGAGGTCTGCTCAATCTGCTCCGGATTGATTAGGTCTTTCGCTTCCAAGGCCTCGACCATCCGTTGGAATTCTTCCGGACTCATGGAAAGCAGCCTGTCTAGCACAGCCTGCTTTTTCCCCACCGGCCGCTTTGGTTTGGACTCTTTGGCTTTCATTTCAGGACGCGGAAAAAATCATCCGTTTGGCCATCTCGGTGGAATGGACGTCGCGCAGGTGCCCGTAGGTCTTGGCGACCAGCACGCCGCCGTCCTTGTGCCCCACCCACGCCGCGATGGTCTTAAAATCCACGCCGGCCTCGATGGCGTTGCTCACGAAGTAGTGGCGCATCGCGTGATGGCCGAAGTCGGGCAACCCGGCTTTCCGGCACGCGCTCGCCAACGCCTTCTTCGCGGTGGCGATGGGGATCACCCGTTCGTTGGCCGGCTGCGTGGTTTCGCCCCGGAGCCGTTCCAGCAGAGCGCGGAGCGCCGGGAACAACGGCACCGAGCGCGCCTCGTGGTTCTTGGTCCCTTGCTCTCCTCCCGTGACCACGAACCGTTCTCCTTGCCAGTCGATGTCGCCCCAGGTCACCGCGGTGGCTTCGCCGAGCCTCATCCCGGAGTAGGCCAGCAATTCCACCAGGTCCACCCCCGGCAACGCGCGCGCATCCAGACCGCGCATCGCTTCGACGAGGCGCAGGAATTGGGCACGGGTAGGGATCTGGAGGGCGGCCCGCTCCATTTTCCGCCGGGCGGTGTGCTCCGCCGGATTGTCGAGGATGAGCCCGTCCCGTTTGGCCAGCGCGAGGATGGCCGTCAGCGTTCCGCGTTCGCTGTTGTAGGTGGACGCCGAGACCTTCGCGGCCCGAGCGCTGGCCCAATCC
>JANNAJ010000716.1:0-8822 GCA_031384285.1 Verrucomicrobiota bacterium | reverse complement strand
CGCGGCGCCGATGGGATCGAACTCCAGGGTGGTGGCGGTCAGCTCCGCGCCGAAGACCATGTCGGAGCTGGACCCGCCCGATTGGTGAACCTCGGCGGCGAGGACGTTGTCGCCCACCCTCAACGCGGACGCCGCGATCTCGAACGGGCCTTCGAAAGCGTTCTCGTGGCCGGAGGCATCGGTCGTGGAATCGACCACCAGGTCGGCGCCGATGCCGAAGCGGTGGACCTCGACGCCGTTGAGATAGAACACCGCGCCGTCGTCCACCGCGTGCCGGAGCTTCAGCTTGGCCCCGTTGGTGGAGGTCAGGGCGAAGTGGGTCCGGAAGTAGAAGGTCTTCACGTAGGTGCCCTCGTCGTTGAACCGGGTGATCGGCGTGCGGATCGGGGCCACGGTGGTGGTGGTCTCGTCGGCGATGAGCGCCTTGCCTTTGGGCCAGGTGCTGTCGTTGTAGGCCGGTTGGCGCCAATCGGTGCCGAGCTCGAGGCCCGAGCGGTCGTAGCGCCACTCGGTGACGTCGTCGATCTTCGCCAGGTCTTTGCTGACGATCTTCAGCGGGATGGTGGCTTCCAGCTCGGCCCCGAACACCATGTCGGAGCTGGAACCGCCGGACTGGTGAACCTCCGCCATCAGGACGTTGTCTCCCTTGACCAAGAACGTGGTGGGGATGTCGAACGGGCCTTCGAAGGCGTTCTCGTGGCCGGAGGCGTCGGTGGTCCCGTCGACCTCGACGCCTTGGGCGATGCCGAACCGGTGGACCTCGTGGCCGTTCAGGTAGAACACGGCGCCGTCGTCCACCGCGTGGCGCAGGGCCAGCTTGATGGCCGGGCCGGGATCCGAGGGGAGATCAAAGTGGCTGCGGAAGTAGAAGGTCTTCACGTAGGTCCCCTCGTCGTTGAAGCGGGTGATCGGGGTCCGGATCGGGGCCACGGTGGTCGTGGTCTCGTCGGCGATGAGCGCTTTCCCTTGGGGCCAGGCGCTGTCGTCGTAGTTCTTCTCGCGGGCGACCGCGCTGAGGTCCCGGCCGGAGCGGTCATAGCGCCAGGTCGTCTTGTCGTCGATGGCCAGCAGAGTGATCTTCTGCCGCAACGAACCGACCGTCAGGCTCACCGGTGCGGAATCGGTCGAGAGGCCGGCGCTGTCCACCACGCGGGCGGAGAAGATGTGCACGTCGTCCGCCAAGCCCGTCACGGTGAACGTGTAGGGCGCCTCGGCGACCTCGCCGAGCTTGCGGGTGAGCTCGTAGAACTCGACCTTGGCGACGGTCTTCGACGGATCCGTGCCGACGGACGCCGTCAGGACGACCGGGGCTCCCGGCTCGAAGTTGCTGCCGGCCGCCGGCGAGCTGATCGCCACCGTGGGCGGCGTGAAGATGCCCGGGGCCGCGAGGCTCTGGAGGACCGTGCCGGGGATGTACGGCAGCGCGCGGGGGACCGCGGTGTCGCCGGCTTTGCGCCACGCCACGTCGCAATAGTCGCCGCCGCCGCCTTCCTTCCAGATCGCCTGGATGTAGTACCGCTTCGATGCCTCCAGCCGGACCGGGACGGAAGTCTCGGGCGCGCCGGGCTCCTCGAACGCTCCGCAGCAGCCGGTCTCTTCGGCGATGGTCACCGCGTTCTCAGGTTTGTCATCCGGGCTCAGTTGCAGGACCGAGGAATCATCGGACCGGATGAAGAACTCGTACTCGGCGGTCGCGGGCGGGATGATCCAGCCCGAGAGCTTGCCGCCGTAGTTCTCGTGGGAGGAATCGGTGAACACGAGGCGGGAGGTGAACTGGGTGGTGAAGCCCGTGAAATCCGGCTTGTCCGGGTACTTGTCGGTGGCATCCAGCAGCGCCTGCACACCGCTGCCCGCGATGTCGAAGTACGCCTCCATCTTCAGGCCGCCGTTGATGTAGGCGAACGCCCCGAACGCTTTCGAAGTGCCCGCCGCCACCGGCAGACCGGCGGTGTCGGCCACGTTCTTCACCGACAGCACATAGGTGGCTCCCAGCGTCTGCTTGCCCGTGGTCAACCGGACCCGCGTGGGCGTGACCAGCGCCGCGGCGTTCACGGTCAACCCGCCGTCCAGCGAGTAGTTGCCGGCCACCGCCGCCGTCGCGGCCGTGACCTCCTCGGAGAAGTCCACCGTCACCGAGTCGAACGTCCCCGAACCGGATACCGTCGTGATCCGCGGCGGGGTCGCGTCCGCGGTCACCGTGAGGACGACCTCATCGCTGGTCACGGTCGCCCCGGGCATCGACACCACGGCCCGGAACTTGGCGCCGTTGTCCGCCGGCTTCACCGGGCCGAACGTGTAGGAGGGCCCGATCCGGCCGGGGATGCTCACGCCGTTCCGCTGCCATTGCACGACCAGCGGGGACGCCGAGTTCGTGGCACCGAGGCTGAACGTCGCCGTGCTGTTGTGCGCCACCGATTGGGCGGACGGCTGCCTGAGAATCGCCAAGGTGCCGCCGGCCTTCACCGTGACGGACAGGAACGCGCCCGGGATGGGCAGGAGCGTCGCGGCCGGCGTCGTGTCGCCGACCTTCCGCCACGCGACCTGGCAGAAATCGCCGCCGCCGCCCTCCTTGAACAGGGCGCGGACGAGATAGCGTTTGCCCGCGACCATCGCGATCGGCGCGGAGGTCTCCGCGTCGCCCGATTCATGGAAGGCATCGCAGCAACCGGTCTCCTCGGCCACCAGCGCGAGCTTGGCCTCGCTGTCATCGGTGCTCACGAACAACTGGCCCGCGTCGTCGCTCCGGATGAAGAACTCGTAGTCCCCCGACTGCGTCGGCGTGACGTAGCCGGTGATGCGACCGCCGTAGTTCTCGTGCACGTCGGTGGGATATCCGGTCCGCGTGTCGAAGCTGGTGAGATAGAGCACCTCGCCCGGACTCGCCGGATAACTGGGGTCGGAGGTGAGCGCCTCGACCGCGGTGGTCAGGATGTTCGTGTACGCCTCGAACTTGATGAGTCCGGGGACCACGATGTCCTGGGCCCGGGCGGCGCAGACGCCGACACCGATGCCGGCCAGACAGGCGAGCCACCGGCCTACGTTGGAGCTTCGTTTCATTGTTTTGATGGGGTGATGGGAGTTGGAGAAACGTCCCCGCCTCGGCCGCAGGCGCCGGATCCCGTCCGGGCATGGTAACCCCATGCGGGAAGAGGTCGGCATGCGGACACGCCGAATGGGGGCGGGCCCGGACCAAGCAGTCACGGGGAACGGCTCGACTTGAGTCGAGCGCCATACCAGGTGTCAACCGTCAAGTGACGTTCTGGTCACGTTAATGTGACGCACCGTCGCGACGACGCCTATTGAGCGGACCGGCATCGCTCTCCCGTTGGAACCTGCCGAGAACGTCGTTGTCGCCGCCCGCCGATCGCTGCTCCCATCCGGGCGTGATCCACCTCGCTTGTCCCTTGATCCGCCGACCGGTCCTCTGGGCCTCGCTGCTCCTGATCGCGGTCGCCGTTGCCGGGAGGTCGTCGCTTGCCGCCGAGTATTTCCCGCCGCCGGACAAGGACGGCGGCTGGCGCACGCTGAAGGACGCCGGCCAGATCCGCCGCAAGGCCGGCATGGACCTCGACCGCTTGGAGCGCGCCTACACGTTCACCCAGCGGTGCAGCCAGAACGGCGGCCTGCTCGTCGTGCGGCGCGGCTACCTCGTGTTCGAGCGGTACTTTGGCCGGGCGTCGCGCGACGTGAACCCCGACATGGCGTCCACCGGTAAGGCCTACACCAGCATCGCCAGCGGCATCATGCTCCGGGAATTCCGCGACAAGATCCCCGAAGGGCTCGACACCAAGGTCTTCACGGAACGTTTCCTGCCCGAGGCCCTGCCGCTCGACGACCCGCGCAAGGCCGACATCCGGCTCGGGCATCTGCTCTGCATGACCTCCGGCCACTGGGGCGAGGGCGGGTCGCCCTCGACGGTCGTCCTCGGCAAGGCCGGCGGCCTGAAGGGCGTGCCCGGCCAGGACATCCGCGACCTCGACGGATCGTCGTTGCGCGTCCCGCTCTGGACCAACGCCGGTGCGGGCTATTCCTACTCGTCGCCCGCGCCGCACATCGCCTCGATCGTGCTGCGGCACGTCACCGGGATGGAACTCAAGGACTACATCGACACGCGCCTCGCCAAGCCGATGGGCTGGGGGCCGTGGGACTATTGCCTCCATCGCGGCGACGTGCGGATGCCGCACGCCAACGGTGCCGGCAGCATCGCCGTCCACGCGACCGACGCGCTCCGCTTCGGCTATTGCCTGCTCCGCGAAGGCCGGTGGGCCGGGCGCCAACTGGTCCCGGCGGACTACATCGTCCAGTGCCGCCGGCCGTCGCCCTACAACCCCCACACGCCGTTCAGCCTGCAGTTCGAACACAACGCCGACGGCCACGTCGCCGGCGCGCCGCGGGACGCGTTCTACAAATCCGGAGCGGGCGGATTCGGCATCTTCATCGTGCCGTCGCTCGACCTCGTGATCTACAAGATGGGAGGGAGCAACGGCCAGTACGACCCGACCTACACCGACGTGCCGCAGCCGAAGACGGTGGACACCTCGCGCGACGGCTGGACGTCGATCCCTCGCACGCCGTTCCACGAAGGCAGCCTTGGGGGCGACGACGGCCTGCGCCGCGTGCTGGAGATGGTGAGCGCGGCCGTGCGCGATTGAGCTGCGCCCGGATCTTCCACTGCCCGGATTTTCCACGTGCGTCCGTGCCGGTCCCTACATAGCTTCACTCCATGCTCATCTGGTTGCTCGTGCTCGTGCTCGTCGGTGGCTTCGCGGCCATCGGGTTCCAGACCGGCGCTATCCGCGCGTCGGTGTCGTTGCTCGGGGTGGTCCTCGGGCTCCTGTTGGCGCCTCTGGTCGGCGGGTTGCTGACGCCTCTGTTCGCTTCGGCCGGCGTCGTCTGGCAGCAGATCCTGCCCACGGTGGTCGGGTTCGTCCTGGTGTGGGCGGTCGGGTTCGGTCTGGGCTTCGTCGCCCACAAGCCGGTCGAGCTGCACTTCAAGTACCGCGAGGACGACTCGACCCGCGTCAGCTTCGAGCGCATGAACAAAGCGCTCGGCGTGTTCGTGGGCATGTTGGCCGGCGTGCTGGTGTTCTTGGCGGTCGGCAAGCCGATCTACGCCAAGGGGCATCTCACCACCCAGCTCGCCGCCGAGGCGGGTGAAGCGAGCCCGGTGAGCTACATCAACCAGCTCCGCAACGACATGGCCCAGAGCGGCTGGGACAAGACCTTCGCTTCCCTCGACCGGACCCCGGCGCAGGACTACGCCATCGACGACATCCTCGGGCTCATCCACGCCAACCCGCTCATCCAAGGCCGGGTGCAGAATTATCCGCCGTTCCTCGCGCTGGGCGAGCGGTCGGAGTTCACCGACCTCGGGGCCGATGCGGATTTCCAGAAACTCCTCCAGGACCGCGCCGGCTTCACGGCCATCTACACCAACCCGAAATCTCAGGCCATCCTCGGCAACGCCGAGCTCCGCCAGCTCCTGCTCGCGACCGACCTCAAGGATCTCAAGACCTATCTGGAGACGGGCAAGTCGCCGAAATTCGACGACGAGAAGCTGCTCGGCCGATGGCGCGCCGATGTCGGATCCACCGTCACCGATGCGCGCCGCAAGCGCACCAATCTCCAGCCTGCCGAACTGAAGGCGCTCCGGTTCATGCTCAACACGGTGCTCAAGCAGGCCTCGCTCACCGCCTACACCGACGGCCGCTACGTGCTCAATGTCCCGGTGCCCGCCGCGCCGAAGGCCGATGCCGCCGCCGATGCTGCTGCTGCCGCCGCCGCTCCGGCCGCCGATCTTTTGACCGCCCGCTACGGCCGTCGTCCCGGAGCGCCCGCGGCCGCGCCGGTCGTCCGCGCCACGCCTCCGATGGATCCGATGGCGGTGGCCAAGAAGATCCTCGCCGACGGCAACAAGAGCGGCAAAGGCATCGCCGACCTCTCGACGGAGGGCACTTGGCTCCGGGCTTCGGACAAGTACGTCCTCAGCTCGAAGAAGGACGGCAAAGAGGAGTCCCACGAGGCCAGCATCTCCGAGGTCGGTCGTCTGGCCATCCCGGTGCCCGAGCTCAAGCTGACGCTCTTCTTCGTCCGCGCCATCTGATCGCCGGAGCGGCGTGCGGCGGTCCGCGCGTCCATCGTTCCTGTCCCGCCACGGCCCCGGTCTCTCGACCGGGGTCGTCGCGTTACGGCTTCCCGCCGGGAGCCGCCCGCGTAAGCTGCGACGCATCGACGCCGATGCCGCCAACCGTTCCCGGGCCGACCTGCCGCGCTTCGCGGCGTGGCGACCGCTGGCGTTCGCCGGGCTCTGGACGTTCGTCGGGCTGGCGTTCGCGGGGCAGCTCTATCTCACGCAATCAAAGATCGGTTCGCCGGTGACGTGGGGCTTCGCCGTGACGCGTTCGTTGGCGGATTGGTACGTGTTCGCGCTCTTGTCGTTGCCGGCGGTGGTCTTCGCCCGGCGGTTCCCGCTCGGCAGCGCCCCGTTGCGCCTGCTGGCCGTCGTGCATCTCGTCGCCAGCCTGCTTTTCTCGCTGGTGTGGATGCTCCTGCGCGCGGGCGTGGCCGTGGCGATGGAAGGGAGTCCGTTCGCGGAGACGCTGCGCCACGCGCTGGTCGCGACGCTCGTCTTCAACCTGCTGGTCTACTGGGTCGTCGTCGCCGTGGCCCACGCCATCGGTTTCTACCAGAGCCTCCGCGAACGCGAGCGCCGCACGCTCGAGCTGGAGAAGCACGTCACCGAGGCGCGGTTGCTCGCTCTCCAGATGCAGCTGAACCCGCACTTCCTCTTCAACGCCCTCCATGGCGTCAGCGCGTTGATGTACCGCGACGTGGACGCGGCGGACCGGATGCTCGTGAAGCTCAGCGAACTGCTCCGGCACGCGCTCGACCGCACGGACGCCCAGCGCGTCCCGCTCCGCGACGAGCTCGCCTTTCTCGACCGGTACCTGGAGCTCGAGCAGATCCGCTTCGGCGGAAGGCTGAGCGTGAAACACGAGATCGAGGATGCCGTCCGCGACGCCGCGGTGCCCAACCTGATCCTCCAGCCGCTGGTCGAGAACGCGCTCAAGCACGGCATCGAGCCGCAGACGCGGCCCGGCCTCATCACGCTCCGCGCCTCGATCCTGCCCGGACGGCGCGTCCGGCTGGAGGTCGAGGACAACGGCCGCGGACTCGGACCGGGGAAATCGGCCGAGGGCGGCATCGGCACCGCGAACTCGCGCTCGCGGCTCGGGCAGCTGTACGGCGATGCCGCGCGCATCGAGTTCCTCCCCGGCGCCGACGGCGGGCTGCGGGTGCTGGTCGAGTTCCCGCTGGAACGATGAGCCCCGTTCCGATGGACGACACCTCCTCCACCGTATCGCCGCGCGCGGTCGACCCGACGCATGTCGAGCATCGCGGGCGGCGGCTCGTGAGCTTCGGTGGATGCGATTACCTGCGGCTCTCGTGGCATCCATCCGTGCGGCAGGCGGCGAAGGATGCCATCGACGGGTGGGGGCTGGACGCCGCGGCTTCCCGCACCACCACTGGCAACCTCGCGTTGTACTGCGAGTTGGAGAAGAGCCTCGCGCGGTTCTTCCGCGCCGAAGCCGCTGTGCTGACCCCGAGCGGCTACATGGCGCCGATCGTGGCCGCGCAGGCGATGGCGGGCCGGTTCAGCCACGCGCTCCTGGACGACGGGTCGCACGGCTGTCTCCACGACGCGGCCGGGATGCTGGGGTGTCCCGTCGTCCCGTTCCGGCGCGACGACCCGGAGGCGTTGGCCGCGGCGGCGCACGGTTGCGGCGCGGGCGCGAAGCTGCTCGTGCTCGCCCACGGGCTCTCGCCGCTCGACGGTTCGGTCCGGCCGCTGGACCGGTATCTCGCGGCCGTCCCGTCCGACGCGTGGATGCTGGTGGACGACGCGCACGGGGCCGGTGTGCTCGGGCCGAAGGGACGCGGGGCGGTGGGATCCTTGGGCCTCGACCGGTCGCGGGTGGTGCTCACCGTGACCTTGAGCAAGGCGTTCGGCTGCCACGGCGGCGCGGTGCTCGGACCGCCGTGGTTGCGCGCATCGGCCTTCGCGACCAGCCGGGCGTTCGGTGGCGGGACGCCGCTGCCTCCTCCGATGGCCGCCGCGGCGCTGGAAGCGGTCCGCATCATGCGGGACAGCGGCCCGGCGCGGGGCCGGCTGGCCGCCAACGCGGCGCGCGTGCGCGAGGTGCTGACCGGTCCGGACGCCGACCCCGTCCTGCGGCCCGGGCCGATGTTCTGCGTGGCACCGGCCACGCCGGCGGGCTTGGCACGTCTCCGTCGCGGTCTTCTGGCCGCGGGGATCTTCCCGCCCTTGATCCGCTACCGGAACGGTCCGGCGACCCATTTCTTCCGGTTCGCCGTCTCGAGCGCCCATGGCGGCGAGCCGATCGGGAGGTTGCGGGACGTCCTCGCACGGTTCCACGCGGCGGAAGGCTGAGCGGCCTGTCTGAAAAGGCCGGCCGGCCCAGTAGGACAGGCTTCCAGCCTGTCTGGCGTGGGGCTGGAAGCCCCGGAACAGACAGGCCAGAGGCGCTGTCCTACTTTTCGGACAGGCCCTGGACCGGAGCCATGCAGATGGACCCGGGTGGAACGGCCAACTTGGCCGTTCTCGGCGGCAACTTGCCGCCGAGTTTCGGCACCGCCCGCGCGCCCGCCAAAAGTTGCATTCCCGGCGCACCCCGAGCAGCGGGCGAGTCGCCTGCCACAACTTGCCGGTGGCCCGTTCCACCCCGACCTCTACTGCATCGTTCCGATCCGTGGAAGCCGGCTGAGCGGGACCCGCGGGACAGATGGGACCGCGCGGCAGC
>JANNAJ010000663.1:0-1573 GCA_031384285.1 Verrucomicrobiota bacterium | reverse complement strand
CCATCATGTTCCGGTGATCTTCCTGGGTCGTCCAACCGGGCTTGGCGGCGGCCGGTGTCTGGGCGTGAAGGTTTCCGGCGGCGGTGATCCCGAGACAGACAACGAGCATCCGGGCGAGGGTTGAGCAGGGCAGGGCAGAGGTTTGCATGGGATGACGTGGGTGGGTTGGGAGGATGACCACACATTGGCCCGCCGGTTACAAGAGCGATGGCGTTTTGCCCCGCATGGCCTGCATTTCGCCCCAGCCGACTTGAGTTTGGGTGGATCGTCTCCTTCTATTTGGCAGTCTCCGTCCCAGTTAAAGCCATGAGCGAGCCCTTGCCTCCCAGCCAAAGTGCCAAACCCGCTAAGCGTGTCTCCAAGACCGTCACGCCCGGACTGCGCGTTGCGTTGTGGGCCGTGTTTGCCCTGACTGCCCTGCTCGGGGTGAATTCCGTTTACCTCATGGCCATCCGCGGGCTCGAATGGGTCAAGCAGGGCACCTACCAGAACTACTTCTACCAATGGATGTTCCTCGCCCATCTGGTGCTGGGAATCCTGCTGGTTCTCCCGTTCGTCATCTTCGGAATCGGCCATGCGCTGAAGGGCAAGGACCGTCCCAATCGCCGGGCCGTCCGCGTGGGCTGGGCCTTGTTGAGTTCGGGAATCATCGTCCTCGTTTCCGGCGTGGCCCTGATGCGCATCGAGGGCTTCTTCATCCAGAATCCGCTCTTCCGTTCCACCGCCTACTGGGCCCACGTCATCGCGCCCGTCGTCGCCGTATGGCTCTACGTGCTGCACCGGTTGGTCGGGCCGAAGATCAATTGGCGCATCGGCGTTGGCTGGGGACTGGCTTCGGCCTTCCTCGTTCTGGGAATGGTCGCGCTGCACTCGACCGATCCGCGCAAGTGGAACGTCGCCGGTTCGAAGGAAGGCGCGAAGTATTTCGAGCCGTCGTTGGCCCGCACCTCGAACGGCAAGTTCATCCCGGCCGAGTCGATGATGAACAACGAGTATTGCCTCAAGTGCCACGAGGATTCCTACAACAGCTGGTTCCACAGCGCGCACCGCTTCAGCTCGTTCAACAACCCCGCCTACCTCTTCAGCGTGCGCGAGACGCGCAAGGTCTCCTACGAGCGCGACGGTGATGTGAAGGCCGCGCGCTGGTGCGCCGGGTGCCACGATCCCGCGCCGTTCTTCAGCGGGGCCTTCGACGATCCCAAGTTCGACGACGTGAACCATCCGACCTCGCAGGCCGGCATCACCTGCACGACCTGCCATGCCATCACCCACGTGAACAGCACGCGTGGCAACGCCGATTTCGTCATCGAGGAACCGGTCCAGTATCCCTTCGCCTTCTCCACCAACCGCGCGCTCCAGTTCATCAACAACCAGCTCATCAAGGGAAAGCCCGACTTCCACAAGAAGACCTTCCTCAAGCCCCATCACAAGACGGCGGAGTTCTGCTCCACGTGCCACAAGGTCAGCCTTCCGCAGGAGCTCACGAAGTATAAGGAGTTCCTCCGCGGCCAGAACCACTACGACACCTACCTGCTCAGCGGCGTGTCCGGCGTGAACGCCCGCAGCTTCTACT
>JANNAJ010000660.1:0-4727 GCA_031384285.1 Verrucomicrobiota bacterium | reverse complement strand
CCGCAGCCGCCGGGCGATCGCGAAGGTCGCGGTCATCTCCGCGACGACGAAGACGAGCGCGGCGGCGGACAAAAGGAGCGCCAAGCTCACGCGTTCCTCCTCGCGAGCAGATGGTCGAGCGTCGCCGTGGTCGGCAGGCGGGACAACTGGAGGAGCATGTAGGCCGCCATCGCGATGTTCCCGAGCAGCAGGATCCCGACGAGCCAGGCGACCCGCGGGAGCCATGAGCGTTCCTTCCACGCGAGCCAGAGCCAGAACGAGAGGAACGCGAAGTAGGCGTCGAACAACGTCGCGATGAACCACGGATGCGCGGCGACCTCGCGCGGGATGCTCCACAGGGCCACCACCGAGCTCGCCCACGACGTGACACAGAGCATCGCGACGAGCACGGAAGCGAAGGCGATGCGGAGGAGGACGATCATGGGTGGGGCGGTCGGCTCACATCAGCGTCCGGTTGTTGGGCGCGGTCCACGTCGCCTGCACGACGCTGATGTTGCGCCAGGCGAAGGCGGCCTCGCAGTAGGCCAGGTAGTAGTTCCAGGTGCGGATGAACCGCTCGTCGAACCCCAGCCGCCGGACCTCGTCGAGCTGCGCGTTGAAGCGCACGCGCCATTCCCGGAGCGTCCGCGCGTAGTCGAGCCCGAGGTCGTGCAGGCCGTGCAACGAGAGCCGGCCGGTGCCCTGGACCGCTTGGCCGACGCGGTTCATCGAGAGCAGCAGCGACCCGGGGAAGATGTGTTTCTGGATCCAATCCACGCCGCGGCGGACCTCGGCGTAGCGGGAATCCGGGCAGGTGATGAACTGCGCGGCGAAGACGCCGTCCGAGGCGAGCAGCGATTGCACCTTGCCGAAGTAGGTCTCCAGGTAGCGGTCGCCCACCGCCTCGAGCATCTCGATGCTGCAGATCTTGTCGAACCGGCCGCCGAGCAGCCGGTAGTCCTGCAGCCGCACCTCGGCGCGGTCGGCGATGCCGGCGCGCGCGAAGCGTTCCGCCGCGAACTTCCGCTGCGCTTCGCTGATGGTCACCGCGGTGACGCGGCAACCGTGGTGCTTCACCGCGTGCTCGGCGAACCCGCCCCACCCGGACCCGATCTCCAGCACGTGGTCGGACGGCTTCAAGCGCAGCTCGCGGCAGAGGCGCTCGTATTTCGCGGTCTGGGCGGCCGCGAGGTCCTGGTCGGGATGCTCGAAAAGCGCCGCGCTGTAGGTCATCGTCGGGTCGAGCCAGAGGGAATAGAAGGAGTTCCCGAGATCGTAGTGCGCGTGGATGTTCGCCTTCGAACCGGCGAGCGAGTTGCGGTTCATCGCGTGCCGGAGGCGGTCGGCGAGGAAGAGCAGGTGGACGCGCCAGTCCTTGCGCCCGGAGCCGGACATCGCGGGCGAGCGCTCCACGTTCGCGCAGAACCAGGCGATCACCGCGTAGAGGTCCGGAGAATCCCAGTCGCCTTCCTGGTAGGTCTCGCCGAACCCGACGTCGGCGTGGAGCACGCAGTGCCGGAAGAAGCGCGGCGATCGGACGTGCATCTCCGCGTGCGGGCCGTCGGTTCCTTCGCCGAACACCTGCCGTGTCCCGTCGGGCAGGCGCATGGTGAGGCGGCCGTTGCGCATCGGGGCGAGCGTGCGGAAGACGAGCGCCTGGCAGACGCGGTCGGACAACGGCCGGTGCGGCGCCGCGCCGGCGACGGCATCGGTCGAGGCGGCACGAAGGAAGGCCACGGGATCGGGTTCGGTCGGGTTCACGGTCGTGGGAAAGGTTCCAGGAAGCGTCAGGATTGAGCTTTCGTCCGGGGCCGCAGGTCAAGACAGACGAGCTCGCCCTTGGCGTTGCGGATGTAGAGGCGGCCGGCTGCGAGGGCGGGCGAGGTCCAGCACTTGCCGCCGATGGCCTGGGTCCGGGCGAGCAGCTCGAACTTCGCCGGCGTGGCGCGCACGATGCTGAGCTCGCCCTTCTCGCCGAGCACCACCAGGCGGTCTCCTGCGGCGATGACGGAGCCTTGGCCGAAGCCTTTTTCACCCCACTTCACCTCGCCGGTGCGGAGATCCACGCATCGCAGCTCCTGGTTGGCGGCCTTGTAGCCGCCGGTCTCGTGTCCGTAGAGATGCCCGTCGATCAGCACCGCGGTGCCGGTGAAGGTGGACAGGTTCTTGTTCTTCCAGACCCGTTCGGCGGACTTCGCGGTGACGCGGAGCAGCCCCCCGCCGTCGTCGCCGGAGCTGATGAACACCAGGTCGCCGCTCACGACCGGATCCGAACAATGGGTGCGGTAGCCTTGGCCGAACTTCGAGGACCAGAGCGTCGCGCCGGTCGAAGGATCCACCGCGACCAGCGCTTCCGACATGATGAACAAAGCCGCCGTGCGGTCGCCGAGACGGGTGAGCACCGGAGCGGCGAAGCTCATGTCCTTTTTCGTGCCGGATTGCCAGAGCAGCTTGCCGGAAGCCGGATCGAGCGCGACGCCGTGAGGTCCGTAGTTCACCAGCAGCGTCTTGGGATCGGCCAGGACCGGCGCCGCGGACACGCCCCAGTCGGCGATCTTGGCGCCGATCTCGTTCTTGAGGTCGGTGTTCCAGAGCACCTTCCCGGTGGCGACATCGAAACAATGGGCATTGCCGGTCTTGCTGACGGTGTAGACGCGGGCGCCGTCCACCAACGGGGTCGAGTTCGGGCCGCCTTCGTACATCTTGTCGCCGATGGCCTGCTCGTAGGAGCGCGTCCACTGGGAGGCGCCGGTCGCGGCATCGAGGCAGTGGACGGTGTCCTTGCCGTCGGCCCAACCCATCGTGAACAGCCGTCCGTCGGCGACGACGACCGAGGAGAAACCCGTGCCCACGGCGGCTTTCCAGATCCGGGCCGGTCCGTCGGCAGGCCAGTCATGGCTCCACCCGGTCTCCGGTGTGATGCCATCGCGGTTCACGCCCCGCCACGAAGGCCAATCGGCTGCCAGGGCCGACCCGACAGCGAACAACAACGCGGAGACGAGGGCGGACGGGTATCGGATCATGGTGGAGTGTGACGGGTCGTGGCGGACGGTGCCGCATGGAGAGGATCGATCGCGCGCACCAAGGTCGCGTGCGGTCGGAAGACATCGCGCTGGAGCCCGGTGTCGGCCGCCTTGCGATACCACGGGAGGCGCTTCCACCAGAGTTTCAGCGCGTGCCAGTGGATGAGCGTGATCACCCGCAGCGTGACGAGCGGGTACTTCGCCGTCAGCCGGAGCAGTTGGCCGTCGGTCAACGGCAGTCGCGTGCCGGTGAGAATGCTGACCAGCATCGTCTTGCCGTCGGCGGTGACGTCGTTGACCCCGATCTCCAGACGTTCGTCCGGGGTGCGGAGGCGGAAGTCGAAGCAGAGGTCGAGCGGGCTGAAGGGCGAGACGTAGAAGTGCTTCGGGACGGTGATGCGGAACCGGCCAAGGAGCGCGGACGGCTCGTCCGCGCGGCTGGGGTCATGGATGTCCATCCCGGTCCGCGCGGGCGGGCCGCCCGCGCTCCTGTCGATCGGTACGAGATACGGCTTCAGCTCGCCGAAGGTGTTCTGCACCTCGGTCACCGCGCACAACGGCGTGCCGTCGACAGCGTGGCAGAAGTAGAAGCTCACCGGGTTGAAGATATGCCCGAGCACGCGGGGGAGGGTGACCAACGTGACCCGGGCATCGACCGGTAGGCTGACGCCCTGGATCGCCAGCCAGGCGAGGATCTCGGATTTCAGGTCGCCTGTCCCGGATGCCGCCGCGGCCGGTCCGTCCTGTGGTCCCCGTCCTGCTTCCCTCGTCCGCAGATGGTCATCGTCGCGGAAGGTGTAGAGGTTCCAACGGTTGCGGCTGAACGTGCGGAGCCGGGCGTGGAGCGAGTCCAACTCGTCCAGATCCAGGCACAGCATGAAGATACCGTACCGGAAGCGGTGCTGCTTCGGAGCGAGGCGATGGTGCATCACGGAGCATTCGTAGAGGCACGAACGCAACGGTGGCACCGCGGTCTGGAGAGCGGATTCCAATATCGGTCGGCGGGCCCTGGTCCCGCGGTCGGGGAGAGTTGCACAGCTCCAAGGATGCGCCAAACGGGTAAACGATACCGGCGCTCCCATGGCCGGGTACGGCCTTTCAGCTCACCAGATGTCGGCGCGCAGCGCGGGCGGACGCCACATCGGCGCGCCTTCAATGATCCCAAAGGCGTCGAAGAACTCGGCCATGTTCACATGGGGTCCGACGGCGCGGAACTGCGACGGGCTGTGCGGGTCGGTGACGATGCGGCGGCGCAGCTCGGCTTCTCGCCAATTCACGCGCCAGAGCTGGGCGAGGCTGAGGAAGAACCGTTGCTCCGGCTTGAAGCCGTCGATGCTCTTGCGCTTGGACGGGTCCTTCGCCAGCGCGCGCTGGAGCGCCTCGTAGGCGACGCTTGTGCCGCCGAGGTCGGCGATGTTCTCGCCGAGCGTGAGGCGGCCGTTGACCTTGAGGCCGGGCAACGCCTCGTAGGCGCCGTACTGGTCCACGACTTTCTGCGCCCGGACGTCGAACTCCTTCGCGTCGTCCGCGGTCCACCAGTCCTTCAGGTTGCCGTCGGCGTCGAACTGGCGGCCCTGGTCGTCGTAGCCGTGGGTGATCTCGTGGCCGATCACCACACCGATGGCCCCGTACTTCAACCCGACGCAGAACGAGATCGTCTTCCCCGCCGGCATCCTGCAGCCGCCGTTCTTCGACGCGGAAGCCGACGACGCGGTGAACTACGGG
>JANNAJ010000628.1:0-13834 GCA_031384285.1 Verrucomicrobiota bacterium | reverse complement strand
CCTACACGTTGACCGCGAAGGGGATCAAGGACCTGTTCAACAACACGGCCGCCTCGATCACCACGCCGTTCCGTTCGCCCTCGCTCATCAAGGGCGTCGCGAACTATCAGCGCTGGGAGAACAACACGGAATCGTTCCTCGATTTCGTGGCCAACACCCTCGACAAGAAGGACCCGACCTTCTCCGGCGTCGTGAACCTCTTCCAGGCCCCCACCGATGTCGCCGAGAACTACGGCGGCCGTGTGAGCGCCCTGTTCATCGCCCCGAAGACCGGTGACTACGTGTTCTTCAGCAGCTCCGACGACAACGGCGGCCTGTGGCTGAGCACCGACGAATCCCCGGCCAACAAGAAACGCATCACCGCGGAACCGCAATGGAACGGCACCCAGAGCTGGAACACCAAGGACCGTCGCGATGCCGATAATCCGGAGAACCGCTCCGACAAGTACCAGGCCACCGAGTGGCCGACCGGCAACACCATCACCCTCCAAGCGGGCAAGAAGTACTACATCGAGGAAGTCTGGAAAGAAGGCGGCGGCGGCGACAACGGCGGCGCGACCTACAAGCTCGCCGGCGATGCGGATCCGGCCGACGGCACCACCCTGATGAAGGGCGATGTCATCGCTTCCCTCGTCCTCGCCCCGACCAAGCTGACCATCACGAAGGATCCCGCCGACCTCGCGACCTCGTCGTACGAGCAGGTCGTTTTCTCCGTCGTCGCGACCGCTGACGGCGCCATCGCCCCGGCCTATCAATGGCGGCGCGGCGGTGTGGCCATCCCGGGCGCGACCGGAGCGAACCTCGGTTTCATCGCGGGCATCGCCGACAGCGGCGCGACCTTCGACGCCGTGGTCACCATCCCAGGCACCACGCTCACCGCGACCACCAAGGTAGCCAAGCTCACGGTCTCGCCGGCGAAATTCGTCGAGGGGACCATCAAGCAGGAGTTCTTCAAGGATGCGGGCCGCGTGCAGGTCGAGACCGGCGGCGTCGGCAAGGCCACCAAGGTCGAGTTCTGGCCCACCTTCCAGTCCGCCGCCCAAGTGGACGACAACTACACCCGTCGCGTGAGCGGCGCGTTCCTCCCGCCGGCCGACGGCAACTACGTGTTCTACATCTCGGCGGACGATGATGCCGACCTGTTCCTGAGCACCGACGACACCGTCGCCAACAAGAAGCTGATCGCGTCCGAGCCGGTCTGGAACGACTCAAAGAAGTGGGTCCTCACCGATCGCCGCAACGCCGACCATCCGGAGAACCGGTCCGACCAGTTCCAAGGCACCCAATGGCCGACCAAGAACACCGACGGCGGCGCGACCATCGCCCTCAAGAAGGGCAGCAAATACTACATCGAGGCGGTGCAGCATGAAGGCGGCGGCGGCGACAACGTCGGCGTGAACTTCAAGCTCGCGACCGATGCCGACCCCGCGGACGGCGACGACACGCTCATGGTCGCCGCCACCATCGGCCACTGGGAGCCGGGCGCGGTCGTGACCGCTCCGGGCATCTCCATCGGTTTGGATGGCAAGATCACCTACACCGGCACCCTCACCGGTTCCGACAACGCGGCCGGGCCCTATGCGCCGGTCGCCGGTGCTTCGAGCCCGTTCACGCCGAACACCGGCGCGGCGGCGCAGAAGTTCTACCGCTCGTCGAACTGATCTGCCGCAAGGCACGATTCCACGGGGCCGAGGATATCTATCCTCGGCCCTTTTTGTTTTCTTTCCCTTCCCTTCCCTGCCCTACCGGGACCGTTCTCTAGATCACCGCGGCCGACGCCCCGGGACGGCGCTCCGCCCCGAGATCGTGATGTGCGCCGCGATGCGACGGCAAGACCGGTGGTCAGCGCGAAGAAATGCGCTTGTGAGCAAATGTTCGTTGGCAAGCGCGGTCCGGAAACCCATTTTTGCGTGGTGGCATCCGAGGGCACCGATTTCGAGGACACGGACTATTCCGCGACGCGGCAAAGAAGCTCCGGCGGACGTGCGCCGACACGGGAAGACCTCGACGCCCAGCTGACCGGCACCCAGCAGCAGCTGGCGAAGCTGCGCGAGACCCAGGAACAGCTTGAGCGCACCCGGACCGCGCTCGAAGAGATGCGTCGTCGCCGCGCCGAGTTCTCCATCGGCCTCGAAGAGACGCGCGCCCATCTGATCCGCGGCACGGGCCTGCTCGAGAAGGCCGAGTTCGAGGCGCGCCGCGATGCCGAGCAGCTCAACCGCACGCTGGAGGGCCTTCGCGGCGCGCTGGCGACGCTCGAGCCGTTGAGCGAGAAGGCCTGGTCCGACGAGAACTGGGAGCAGGAGCTCACCCGCGCGCTGACGGTGATCGAGAACGCCCGCATGGAGCACAACGGAGCCCGCCTCAAGTGGCCGGTCCTCGACGGCAAGACCGCCGCGGGATCCGCGCCGGTGGAAGCGCCGCAGAAACTTTCGTTCACGACGTTGTCGACGGGGCAGCTCTGCCGGCTCGGGTTCGCGCTCACATGGCCGCTCGCGCTGGTGGCGCTGGTCGCGTCGGTGCTCGGCCTGGTGCTGCTGGCACGGCGCTGAGAAACGACACCGAAGGGCCGTCCCATGCCGCTGTTCACACGAAAGGAATCCGTCCCGCTGGATGCCCGCGACAAGGCGCTCCGCGAGGAGATGGCACGCTTGGAGACCGAGCTCCACCGGCTCGCCAACGAGACGCCGAAACCGGTGCGGACGAAGGCCGCGCCGCCGTCACCGGCCAAGCCCGCGAACGAGTTCGCAGCACCGCTTCCACGGGCTTCCGCGCCGACGGCACCCGCGGACGCAGGCCGCTTCAACGATCGTGGCGTCCGAAAATTCGACCTCTTGGCTTTCATGCACGGCCTGGGCGAGAACCTGACGGGCCCCGCGGGGAACAATCCGGCGATGGCGAAGATGCTCGCGGCCGGCGGGATCCACGGACTGCGGCCGCTTCGCAAGGAGCGCCGTGTCGCAAGGAACCGCTTCCTGTTCCTTTTCTTCACCCTCCTGCTGATCCTCTGGGGCGTGGCCTATACCTACATCCGACAACGATAACGGGACCTTTCACGCCACGTTGTGGGGTGTACACCTGATTTGACTGGCACAGGCTGTTCCGTAGGCTCGGCACGTTGTCAGGGGTTTTAGCCCCGGTTCCTCCTACGCCCGGCGGCGCTCGCAAGAGTCCGCCGGGTTTTTCGTTCCGAAGGTCCGATGTGGACATCGGTCACCGGCCCCCGACGGCATCCGCGATCCGTCCTGCGGTGTCGTCGACGGAACCGCCGGAACCGAGCTCGATCCATTCCAGGTCGAGTTGTCCACGGAACCATGTGAGCTGCCTCTTGGCGAACTGTCGCGTCTTCGTCTTGACCAGGTCGATGGTCTCCAGGCGGCTCCGCTCCCCGCGCAGATGGTCGACGACCTGCCGGTAGCCGATGGCCTGCATCGCGGTCCGGTTCTCCCCGAGACCCTGCGTCAGCAACGCACGCGTCTCGTCGATCAAGCCGCCGGAGAACATCGCGTCCACCCGCACGTCGATGCGCCGCCGCAGGGCATCCCGGTCGCGCAAGAGCCCGAAGCTGCGTCCGGCAAGCGCGGGGGCGCGTTCCGGCCAGGCAGCGCGCTGCTGGGAGAACGGGCGTCCGGTGAGCCGGACCACCTCGACCGCGCGCACGATGCGGCGCCGGTTCTCCAGGTCGATCTCGTCGAAAGTGACCGGATCGGTGCGGGCCAGTTCGTCGAGCAGCTCGGGCAAAGGCTTCGCTTCGAGCTCCGCGCGCAAGGCGACGTCCGGCGGCGGCGCCGAACCGAGGCCGTTGAGCCAGGCGTTGAGATACATCCCGGTGCCTCCGCACAGGATGGGCGTGCGCCCGCGCGTCTGGATGTCCCGCACCGCCTCGGTGGCGAGCACGACGAACTTCGCCGCGTCGAACACCTCCGCCAAGCCGACGACATCCACGAGATGATGCGGGATCCGGGCGCGCTCCTCGGGCGACGGTTTGGCGGTGCCGAGATCCAGGCCGCGGTAGACCTGCATGGAATCCACCGAGACGATCTCGCCGCCGATGCGTTCCGCGAGCGCAAGCGCGACGGCCGATTTGCCGGTGGCCGTCGGTCCGGTGACCAGGATCGGCGCGGTCATCGTCCCGGGGCCGGGGCCGATCGCGCGCCGGTCTCCATCCGCCAGGACAGCAGGATCAGCAGGCCCACGCCGGTGCAGATGGCGGTGTCCGCGACGTTGAAGGCAGGGAACCCGATCTCGCCGCCGCCACGGGGTTCCAGGTAGAAGCGGATGAAATCGATGACGTGCTGCCTGCTGGGCAGGAGGCGGTCGAGCAGGTTGCCGGCGATGCCGCCGAAGAGCAGGCCCAGGGCGACTTGGCCGGTCGGGCGATGGGCCTCGAAATGGCGGCGGAAGACCCAGAGCGCGGTCATCGCCACCGCGGAGACCACCGCGAGCACGCCGTTCTTCTGGTGGAACATCGAGAACGCCGCGCCGGTGTTCTGCCAATGCACGAACTTGAAGAAACCGTCGATCACCGCCCGTTCTTCCGACGGTCCGAGCAGCCGCAGCACCACCAGCTTGGTCAGCTGGTCGGCGAGGAAGATGGCGACCCCGACCGATGCGATGCGGCGGTTCGCGGCGATGAGGTTGTCGGCGGACACGTGGAGAACTGTGGAGTGCGAAGTGCGAAGTGCGAAGTGCGAAGTGCGAAGTGGCAAGGCCGGAGCTTTGCTCTTCGCACCGCCCGCCCCGGCCCTCTAGCATCCCCGTGTGTCCGCCGCCTACGTGCAACTGCTCGACGCCGCCATCGCGCATTGCGAGGCGTTGCGCGCCGACGGCATCGATTCTGTGCCGGTATCGGCGGAGACGCTCGCCGGGCTCTCCGCCAAGCGCCCCGCGCCGGTGCGTCCGGCTGCCCCGAAACCGGCCGCGCCCGCCGCACGGCCGTTCGCCTTCGTCCCTTCGAGCATGACCACGGCGCAGGACGCATCGTCGCCTTCCGCGCCGGTCGTCGCCCCGTCCTCCGCTCCGCGTCCTCTTCCCGCATCGGTCGTCTCGCGCTGGGGCCAAGCCGCCCGACCGGTCGTCCCCACCGCGGCCAAAGCCCACGTCCCTCCTTCCCAGCCACCCTTGCCGCCGCCGCTCCAACCCGCCGCGAAAGAGGCGGCTATGGCCGAGCTGCGGACCCAGGCGCTCGCTTGCGTCCAGTGCTCCCACCTCGCGGGTTCGCGACAGACGGTCGTGTTCGGCGTCGGCGACATCCACGCGCGACTGATGTTCATCGGCGAGGCGCCGGGCGCCGACGAGGACCAGCAGGGCGAACCGTTCGTCGGCAAGGCCGGCGAGCTGCTCACCAAGATGATCGTCGCGATGGGCCTCGGCCGTCCGGAGGTCTACATCGCGAACATCCTGAAGTGCCGTCCCGACACCCCGGACCAGACCGCTGGCAACCGCAAGCCCACCTCGGACGAGATGGCCACCTGCATCCCGTGGCTCCACCGGCAGATCGACATCATCCAGCCCGGCGCGATGGTCGCCCTCGGTGCGACCGCGGTCGAAGGCCTTCTCGGGAAGACGATCGGCATCACCAAGCTCCGCGGCACCTGGCAATCCTACCGCGGCATCCCGCTCATGCCGACCTACCACCCGGCCTACCTGCTGCGGAACCAGGCGCCGTCGGAGAAGCGCAAGGTATGGGAAGACCTGATGGCCACCATGGAGAAGCTCGCGCTGCCGATCAACGCGAAGCAGCGGGCCTATTTTTTGCCGAAGGCGTGAGGTCGTCGGTCTAGCCCAGCACCAGGTGCCGCGTCAAAGCTCGACCCGCGACGCGCCGCCCGCCAGACCGCAGCGCGTCGCCGCGCTCTCCGGCGGCAACGCCGCGATGAAGCGTCCCGCGGCGCGCCGTCCGACAAGATGCACCGTCATCCCGCCGAAGCCGCCGCCGGTCAGTCGGCCGCCCAACCAGCCGGGGACCTTGGACGCCAGCGCCACCAACTGGTCGAGCTCAGGGCAACTGTTCCTCAGCTGCGTCCGCGAACTCTCATGGCTCGCGATGCACAAGGTGCCGAGACGGACGATATCGCCGGAGCGGATCGCCGTCGTCGCCGCGGCCACGCGTACGTTCTCTTCGACGATATGGCGTGCGGCGGCGCTCTCGCGCACCGTGAGACGGAGACCGTTTGCCGCCGATGCGGAGAGCCGGGCCTCGCGCAAGGTCGGCACGCCGAGCTTGCGGGCCGCTCCTTCGCAAGCACGGCGGATGGCATTGTAGCCGCCTTCGGTGAGCCGATGCCGGACGCCTGAATCCGCCAGCACCAGAGCCACGTCGTCGGGCCACGGCAACGCGCGCACCGTGAGCGAGCGGAGATCGAGCCGCAGCACGCAGCCGGCCCGGCCGTGCAGGATCGTCAGGTAGTCGAGCAGCCCGCAATCGACGCCCGTGCGGCGCTCCGCGAGCTGGCAGATCTCGGCCACGCGCATCCGCTCGGCGGCGGTGCGATGCGGCATCGACCCCGCGGCGAGCGCCGTCGCCACGAGCAGCGCCGCCGAACTGCTCAGCCCCCCGCCCACCGGGATATCGCTGTGGACCGCCGCGTCGAAGCCGCCGGTCGCCACCCCCGCGGACCGCGATCCGATGAGCACGGCCCGCACGTAGCTCGACCAGCAGCCGTCCGGTCCCCGGCCCGGCCTCCGTGCTTCGAACTCCACGCGCCGCCCGGGGAAGGCCGAAGACACCAGCGCGACCCTCCCGTCGGAACGCGGCGCCAGCGCGAGCTCCAAGGTGCGGTCGATGGTGGCCGCGAGGACGAGGCCGGCGTTGTGGTCGGTGTGGTTGCCGAGCAGCTCGACGCGGCCGGGGACAACGGCGAGGCGCGCAGGATCCTTCCCGAACGCTTCGCGGAACAGCGTCGTCGCGTGGGTCCGGTCCGGGCGCATCAAGCCTCCCGCGCCGCCAATGCGTCGCACCGGGCCGCCAGCGCGAAGTCCTTCGTGGTGAGCCCGCCGGCGTCGTGGGTCGTCAAAGCGAGCGTGACCTTGGACCAGCGGATATCGATGTCCGGATGGTGCGCCGCCTTCTCCGCGGCCTTGGCGACGAGGCCGACGAAACGGATCGCGGCGACGAAATCCGCGAACGCATAGGTGCGGCGGATCACCGCGCCGCGTTTCGTCCAACCAGGGACCGCGGCAAGGGCCGCCCGGACCGCGGGGAGGGAGAGTTTCAGCATGGGCGGACGATGCGGCGCGGATCTCGCCGCGGCCAGCGGCAACATTCGGTGCGCGCGCTTCACGCCGGCCGGTCGCCGGCGTCCCGGTACCAATCCAGCGTGCGGCGCAATCCTTCGGCCCACGGCACATGCGGCCCGTAACCCAGCGCTTCGCGCGCAGCGGAGATGTCGGCGCGCGAATGCCGCACGTCGCCGGCGCGGGCGGGCTCGAACCGCGGCGCCATCGGACGGCCGGTGAGCACGGCAAGATCGGACGCGAGGCGGAGCAGGTCGATGCTCTCGCCGCAGGCGATGTTGAAGACGCGGCCGGCCACGCCCCCGGGGGCCGCATCGGCGGCGAGCAGGTTCGCGGCGACGACGTTGTCGATGAAGGTGAAATCGCGCGACTGCCGGCCGTCGCCGTGGATCACCGGCGTCTCGCCGGCAAGGGCGGCCATGCAGAACTTGGCGATGACGCCGGAGTACGGCGAACCGGCCGACTGGCGCGGGCCGAACACGTTGAAGTAGCGCAGGCTCACCACCGGCGTCCCGTAGATCTGGTGGAAGATCTGGCCGTAGCGTTCGGCGGCGTATTTCTGGAGCGCATACGGCGAGAGCGGCCGCGGCGGGAGGGACTCGTGCTTCAACGGCGCGTCCTGGTCGCCGTAGATCGACGACGACGAGGCGAAGACGAAGCGCCGGATGCCGGCGTCGCGCGCGGCGACGAGCAACCGCAGCGTGGCGTCGAGGTTCTGCGCGTTCGACCCGACCGGTTCGGCGACCGAACGCGGCACGCTCGGCAGCGCGCCGTGATGGAACACGACATCGACGCCCGGCAGCAGTTTCGCGACGAGACCGCCGTCGCCGGCATCGCCTTCGACGAACTCGAGCGCGTCGCCCGCTCGCCTCCAGGCGAGGTTCGCCACCGATCCGAGCGACAGGTCGTCGAGCACGACGACGCGGTCGCCGCGGCGGACGAGGGCCTCCGCGATGTGCGATCCGATGAAGCCGGCTCCGCCGGTGACCAGTGCGTTCATGCCTTGAAATAGCGGGACGCCTCGACCGGATGGCCGGCAAAGGCGTTCCGGGTGTCGACGATGAGCTTGGCGGAGCGGGCGATCAGCCCGTGGTCGAACGCGCGGTGGTGCGTCGCGAGGAGCACGACGTCGAAGGACGCGATGGAGTCCGCGGTCATCTCCATTCCGCGGCGGCCGGCGTAGGCGGCGTGCTCGCGGCTCGGGCGCACGACCGGGATGTGCGGGTCGTGGAAGGCCACCTCGGCGCCGGCTTCTTCGAGCAGGTTCCAGAGCGCGTATCCGGGGCTCTCGCGGTCGTCGTCGACGTCGGGTTTGTAGGCGAGCCCGAGCAGCAGAACTCGCGATCCGGCGAGCGTCTTCCCTTGCGTCGCCAAGGCCTCGCCGACACGGCGGACCACGTACGCCGGCATGGCGGTGTTCACCTCGCCGGCGAGGCGGATGAAGCGCGTCTCCTGTCCGAACTCGCGCGCCTTCCACGTCAGGTAGAACGGGTCGATGGGGATGCAATGGCCGCCGAGGCCGGGGCCGGGATAGAACGGCATGTAACCGAACGGCTTGGTCTTCGCCGCGGCGACCACGTCCCAGATGTCGATGCCCATCGCGGCGTAGACGACCTTGAGCTCGTTCACCATCGCGATGTTCACGGCGCGGAAGATGTTCTCGGTGAGCTTCACCGCCTCCGCGACGCGGCAATCGGCCACGGGCACGAGCGTCCTCACCACCCGGCCGTACAACGCCAGCGCGCGGTCGCGGCACGCGGGCGTCAGGCCGCCGACGACTTTGGGGATCGCGGACACATCGGACTCCGGGTTGCCCGGATCCTCGCGCTCGGGCGAGTAGGCGAGGTGGAACCCGACGCCGGCGACCAGGCCTGAGCCGGCCTCCAGCACCGCGCGCAGCTCGCCGTCGGTCGTGCCGGGATAGGTCGTGGATTCCAGCACCACGAGGGTGCCGGGCGCGAGGTGAGGCGCGAGCGCCCGGCCGGTGTCGAGCACGTAGCTGAGGTCCGGCACGTTCTCGCCCTTCAGCGGCGTCGGCACGCAGATGATGACGGCTTGGCAATCGCGGACGCGGGAAAGGTCGGTCGTGGCGGTGAAGCGTCCGGCATCCACCGCGGTGGCGACCCGCGCGGAAGGGATGTGCAGGATGTAGGATTCGCCGCGGGCGAGGCGCAGGACCTTGGAGGCGTCGACATCGAGCCCGATGACCGGGACGCCTGCGTGCGCGAAATGCAGCGCGAGCGGGAGCCCGACGTAGCCGAGGCCGGCGATGGCGATGGGACGCTCGGGGCTCATGACGTCGCGCCGAACTGGAGCCCGTGCAACTTGGCGTAGGTCCCGCCGCGCGCGAGCAGCTCGTCGTGCCGGCCCTTTTCGACGATCCGGCCTTCCGCCATGACCACGATGACGTCGGCGTGCTGGATGGTGGAGAGGCGGTGGGCGATGCAGAGCGTGGTGCGGCCGCGCATCAGGGCCTCCAGCGCGGTCTGGACCGCCCGCTCGCTCTCGGTGTCGAGAGCGCTGGTGGCCTCGTCGAGCACGAGCACGGGCGCGTCCCTGAGGATGGCCCGGGCGATGGCGAGGCGCTGGCGCTGGCCGCCGCTGAGGTTGTTGCCGCGCTCACCGATGGCGAACCCGTAGCCGCCCTCCTTCGCGATGATGAACTCGTGCGCGTTCGCGGCCTTGGCGGCGGCCTCGACCTCGGAGTCGGTCGCGGCCGGGCGGCCGAGCCGGATGTTGGCGAGGATGCTGTCGTTGAAGAGGATCGTCTCCTGGGTGACGACGGCGATCTGGGCGCGGAGGTCGTCGGTCGCGACCTCGCGCAGGTCGAGGCCGTCGATGCGGACGCTGCCGCGCTGCGGGTCGTAGAAGCGCAGGAGCAGGTTGGTGAGCGTGGTCTTGCCGGAGCCGCTCGCGCCGACGAGCGCGACGAGCTGGCCGGCCTTCACCGTGAGGGCGACATCGCTCACCGCGGTCTTCTCGCCGTAGCCGAAGGTGACGCCGTCGAACTCGATGTCCGCGCCGGCGGCGCGGAGAGGCCGGGGCGCGACGGGCTCGATGACGGTGGGGCGCGTCTCCAGCAGGCCGAAGAGGCGTTCGCCGGCGGCGCGGCCCTGCTCCAGCTGCGCCCAGAGGCGCGAAAGGTTCTTGACCGGCTGGTACAGCATGAAGAGAGCGCCGACGAAGCCGGTGAAATCGCCCGCCGAAGGTTTCTTCGCGCCGGCGTACTTCGCGACGTACCCGAGCAGCAGCGCGACGCCGATGGACCCGAAGACCTCGATCACCGGCCCGGGCATCTCCGAAGCGCGGATGTAGCGCATGAACTGGCTGGTGATCATCCGCGACGTCCGCGCGAACCGGTCGGTCACCACCTGCTCCAGGTTGTAGGCCTTCACCACGCGGCTGCCGGTGAACGCCTCCTGCATCACGTCGCTCAGCTCGGCGGTGTGCGTCTGCGCGGCCTTCCACGCCTTCCTCACCTTGCGCCCATAGATGACGATCGGCAGCACCACCAGCGGGAAGACGACCAGCGCGACCAGCGTGAGCGTCGGCTGCATGAACAGCAGGTAGGCGACGAGGAAGACGACCGCGAACGGCTCCTTCGCCAGCGTCGCCAGGCCGGTCGCGATGGTCGAATAGATCGCCGTGGTGTCGTTGGTCAGGCGCGACAGGAGCTCGCCGGTGCGCGAGGTGCCGAAGAAATCCAGCGACAGCCGCTGCAGATGGCCGAAGAGCCGCACCCGCAGGTCGTGGACGGTGTTCGCCCCGAGCCACGCCATCGCGTAGAGGTTGAGGTAAGCGCCCATGCCGCGGACGGCAATCGCGACGGGCACCGCGGCGATCAACGCGAAGACCGCGGGCGACGACTGCTCGAGCCGCATGCTCTGGAACGCGTCGAGGACCCACCGCTGGAGCACCAACGGCAGGCCGGAATGCTGGATCCGCTCGATCATCTTCGCGCCTTCGCTGGGGAAGATGGCGTCGAAGACGAGGTTCACCGAGAGCAGCATCGCGCCGCTGCCCGCCGCGTAGAGCAGGCCCGCCGCGACGCCCAGCCAGAGGCGCCCTTGGTGGGGCCGGATGAACTGCCATAGCTGACGGAGGAACAGACGCATCGAGGTCGCGAGAAGATGGCCGGCCGGCCCGGCCCGGGGCAACCGTTGGTTGCGCCGGCTGCCCGCCGACGGTCCCGGGCTAACGGCCCTCCGGCCAGCGGTCGGCCTGACGGACCTTGCTGCCCTCCGCGCGGAGACGGAACAGCGGCGTCTCCACCTCGTCGCGGAGAGACTTGAAGGCCTCCGGCACGTCGCGCTTCTGGAGCATCAGCTCGCGCAGGCCCGAGTCGTCGCAGACGAGCGCCTCCGCGAAGCCTTTCATGTGGTTTGCCCGGCCGATGATCCGCGCGGTCCCGGCCGCGTCCGCGACCGGACCGGACGCCGCGGGATCCTTCGCCATCACGAGGAAACTGTACGGCAAGCTGCGCAGGTCGATCCCGGCGCGCTGGGCGAAGCGCGTCCAATCCGAGTCCGCGTACAGGCCCGGCGGCGGCTCCGCGAAGTGGTGGCACCAGTGGCGTTCGTTGCCCGGCGCCACCATCCCGCAGGCACCGCCGTGCGTGCAGGGAGCGACGACCGAGAACGACCCTCGCAGCGCCTCGCGGAACGCGAGCAGCGCGCGGCTGTCGGCGTGGGTGCCGGGCTCGACCCACACGATCGCCCCGGCCCGCTCGGCGACCGACCGGAGCGCGCGGCGACCGGTCTCGGGAAGCTCGTTCAGCACGTGGCTCACGACGAGCGTGCCGACAGGCGCCGTGTCGTCGACGACCCCGCCGGCGCGGATGCACGGCAAACCCGGGAACAGCTCGCCCGCGCGCGCCGCAGCGAAATCTTCCGCGAGCGGCGACCGGTCATGCAGCGTCAGCGACGTGAACCGCTCCGCGCCGAAGGCGGCGACCACGCGGCGTCCGGCGATTCCGCTGCCGCAGCCGAAATCCAGGACTGGCCCCGGTGGCGGCGCCCAGCGGCGGAGCTTGAGCTCGCGGAGGACGGCGTCCCATTTCCAGCCGATCCGTTCGCCGAAAGTCGCGTCGTAGCAGGCCAGGTCCGACGTGGAATCCCAGTAGGCACCGCGCCGCGCGTCCCGGGCGAGGAACGCGTCGCGGATCCGGTCGAGCGCGGTCCAATCGAGCGAGGAGATGTTCATCCGGCGGTGACGGGCGAGAGGTCGAATCCGAGGCGCGCGGCCAAGGTCTGGTGGCGGATGCCATAGAACGCGGCGAGCGCTCGGACCTTGCGGGCCGCTTCCGCGGTGTCGGCCGGGCGCGTCCGCCTGACCGCGCTGATCATGAGGTTCTTGCCGGTGTGCTCCGGCGAGATGAACTCGAAGATGCGGGTGGAATAGCCGGCCCATCCCAGCAACGCGGCGCGCAGCGAATCGGTCGCGAACTCGGCCTGCCGCTCGCGCAGGATGCCGTGCCGGAGAGCATCCTCCAGCACGTCCGGCGCGACGAGCTGCGGACGCACCTCGCGATGGCAGCAAGGCGCGACGACCAGCAGCGCGGCGCCGGCGGCGATGCCTTTGGCCAGCGCGTCGTCGGTCGCCGTGTCGCAGGCGTGCAGCGCGACGAGGATGTCGGCTTGCTCCACGGCCGCTCCGGCGATGGTGCCCGCGACGAAGGAGAGGCCGTCCGCCCCGGTGTCGCGGGCGACGCGGTTGCAAAGTCCGACGAGGTCCGCGCGCGCCTCGATGCCGAGGACCCGCGCCGGTCCCGCCGCGGCGCGAGCCAGATGTGCGTGCGCGGCGAAGGTCAGGTATCCTTTGCCGCAACCCATGTCGACGAGCGTCCAAGGCCGGTCGGTCGGCAACGGCGCCTCGGCGATCAACGGGCCGAGCAGCTCCACGAAGCGGTGGACCTGGCGGAACTTCGCCTCCATCCCTTTGCGGACCTTGCCGTCGTCCGCGGTGACCCCCAACCCGCGGAGCCACGCGCTGCCGGTCTCGATGGACCGCTTCTTGGTCCGGTCGTGCGCGGGCGCGGGCGCGGCGGTCTCTTTCAGGGCCGGCCCGACATGGATGCGTCCCGGCCGCCCGGGCCGTTGCTCGAATTGGATCGTCGCGGTCGTCATGGACAGGTTCGCCGTGGCGAAATCGGTCCCGACCAGCCCGGTGACGAGCGCGAGCGCCTCGTCGGCGGCGAAGTTCTTGGTGATGTCCCGCGTGGCGTGGCTCCACACGAACGCGAAGCGCGGGCCGGCCTGGAGCATGACCGGACGGACGACGAGCCGGCGGAGGGTCGTATCGGATCCCTGGTGGGCGCCGAGCGTCAGCCGCGTCAACGAACCGTCGCCCATCGCCGCGCGGAGATGGTTGAGGAACTGCTCGGAGGATTCGTCGGCCACGGCGGGATTGTCCGGCCCGCGCGGACCGACGACAAGCCGCGTGACGGCCTGAGCTTCGCCTTCCTGTGGGCGGTGCTCCAGCTCTTGGCCCACATCCGCTGGCTGCTCAGAGGATGGTGGAGCAAGGTGAGCGACGGAAGGGGCGTCGAGAGTCGGCGGTGCCCCGGGGCTTCCGACCTGCTCTGGGTGGAACAGGCCAC
>JANNAJ010000624.1:0-3188 GCA_031384285.1 Verrucomicrobiota bacterium | reverse complement strand
GGCGAGTTCGTCTTTGGCGTTCTGAAGTTTTGCCGGCCGATCGGCGATAACTACCAGCCGCCGCGGCAGCACACGGACACGCTCTCGTTCGGCCTGAACCGGTTGGAGCCGTTGCAAGGATCGTTCCTCGGACGCCCCTTGTGGCAGTACGTCGCATCGCTGCTCTACGTCTTCCTCGCCTTCTACGTATCCAAGACGATCGACTGGCTCATCCAGTCCCGCCTCAAGCAGTGGGCCGAGCGCACGGAGACCGAGTGGGACGACATCGTGGTCAACCTCGTCGACGGCCCGGTCAAGACCATCGCGTTCGTCATCTTCCTGCATCTGGGGCTGGCGATCTTCGATTGGCCGACGTGGCTCGAGGCCTGGGTCTCGAAGCTCACGGTGATCATCGTGGCGTTCGCCATCATCGTGGTCGTCCTCCGCGGTGCGGACGCGGCACTCGGCGTCTGGCGGAAGAAGCATCTCTCGGCTCCCGGGGAACGTGAGTTCAACGACCAGTTCCTCCTGCTCATCGGCAAGCTCTTCAAGGCCTTCATCGTCGTGGTCGCGGTGCTCACCACGCTCGGCCACCTCGGCTTCGACATCAAGGCGGCCTTGGCCTCCGTGTCGGTCGTCGGGCTCGCCATGGGCTTGGCAGCCCAGGACACCGTTGCCAACCTTTTCGGCGCGGTCTCGGTCTTCGTCGACAAGCCGTTCCAGATCGGCGACCGCATCCGGGTCGGCGACGTCGACGGCGCGGTCGAGGAGATGGGCCTCCGGTCGACCCGCGTCCGCAGCCTCGACGGCTTCCTCATCACGGTCCCGAACAAGACCATCGGCAACACCACCATCGTCAACATCACCCGCCGTCCGACGATCAAGGCCGAGATCAATCTGGGCATCACCTACGACACCACCGCCGAGCGGACCCGGTACGCGACGAAGATGCTCGAGGAGATCTTCCGGGCCCATCCGCGCACGGCGGACGTGGTCGTGACCTTCAACAAGTTCCTCGACTCGTCGCTCAACATCCAGGTGCTGCACTGGTGGCAGGGGACCGATGCGAAGCTGAACATGGCCGACCTCCAGGACCTCAACCTCGAGGTGAAGCGCCGTTTCGATGCCGAGCGCATCGAGTTCGCGTTCCCGACGCAGACCGTGCTGCACCGTCCCGTGCCGGGACCATGAGCCCTCCGGAGCTTGGTGTCCTCGAAGCTTGTGCAACAACCCGTTGACAAGCGCCCCTCCGCCGGTACGGTCGCGGCTCCATTTTCTACGTCTAGATATGCCGAACACGAAGTCAGCCGAGAAGCGCGTCCGCAGCAATGCCGCCAAGGCCGCGCGCAACAAATCGATCAAGTCCCGTCTCAAGACGCTCGAGAAGAAGTATCTCGTGCTCGTCACGGAAGGTAAGCTCGACGACGCCAAGGTCGCTTACCGCGATGTCGCCTCCGCCTTCGACAAGGCGGCCAAGGTCGGCGTGATCAAGAAGGAGAAGGCCAGCCGCAAGCGCAGCCGCCTCCAGATCCGCCTCAACGGCGCCGCGGCCCCCGCGACGCCGGCGAAGTGACGCCGGAAGGCTTCTGAAGCCGAGAACGCGGCGCCCCTCCCGGGGTCGCCGCGTTTTTTCATGCCTTGGAGCGGAGGGACCGCCCTCCGCCGCAGCCCGTCATTCGAGCACGCGCACCGTGTAGCCGCCCGACTTGTCGTCGGCTTCGAGCTTGATGAGGTTGCGTTTCTGCGCCTCCAGCAAGAGGTCGTTGAACGAGCGGAAGCCGTAGGCGCGTTCGTTAAAGCCCGGTTTCCGGCGCTTGATCGCCTGCTTGATCATCGAGCCCCAGATGGGCTCGTCGCCTTCGCGCTCCTCGGTGAGGGCCTCCAAGGTCACGATCACCAGTTCGAGCGCGTCGATCAACGGCGGACCCTTCGGCTCGGTCGGTGCCGTGGCCTTGGCGGCGATCGCCGCGGCCGTGGACGCGCTGGTCTGGGACGCGCTGGCTTGGGTCGCGGCGGAAGGCGCCGATGCTTGCTGCGCCGGGGCCGGTGAAGGCGCCGAGCTGCTGCGGTTGCGGGCGCGGGAAGGTTCGCGGCGGACGAGGTCGTCGTAGTAGAGGAACTCGTCGCAGTTGTTGATGAAGAGGTCGGACGTGGAGTTCTTCACGCCCACGCCGATGACCGTCTTCGCGTTCTCGCGCAGCTTGCTCACCAGCGGGGAGAAATCGGAGTCGCCGCTGATGATGGCGAACGTGTCCACGTGGCCCTTCGTGTAGCACAGGTCCAAGGCGTCCACGACCATGCGGATGTCGGCGGAGTTCTTGCCCGATTGGCGGACGTGCGGGATCTCGATCAGCTCGAAGGCGGCCTCGTGCAGGCCGCGCTTGAACTCCTTGTAGCGGTCGAAGTCGCAGTAGGCCTTCTTGACCACGATGTGGCCTTTCAGCAGGAGCCGTTCGAGCACCTTCTGGATGTCGAACGCGGGGAAGTGGGCGTCGCGGGCGCCGAGCGCGATGTTCTCGAGGTCGAGGTACACCGCCATCGTCGAATCGGATTCTTTGGGACTCATCTTGTCCGCGAGCGTACCGCAGAGACGTCCGCCGCACAGCGCAAACGCTCATCGTTCGGCGATGCCTCCTCATCCGTTGCCCGTGCTGGCCATCCTGTCCCCACCTGATTGACAAAATGTCCGCCAAGGCCGAGACCACGCGCGATGCGATACATGATCCCGCGGATGCCCGTCCTGCGCTGCCTCCTGGCCTGCGCGGCCGGTGCGCAGGTCTTCGCAGCGAACGGTCCCAGCATCGCGCGGGTCTGGGACGAAGAGATCCTCAAGGGCATCCGGATGGATCGTCCGAACCCGCCGGTCCATGCCCGGAACCTCTTCCATCTCTCGGCCGCCATGTACGACGCTTGGGCGGCCTACGATCCGGTGGCGGTCGGCTACCTCCATCACTCGAAGCATCCGGCCGCCGATGTCGCCGCGGCGCGACGCCAAGCGATCAGTTTCGCGGCGTACCGGATCCTTGCCGAGCGCTACGCGTTGTCCCGCGCCGCGACCAACACGTTGTCCGCGATCCGCGCCCGGATGGTCGGTCTCGGCTACGATATCTCGGACTTCTCGCGCGACCCCGCGACCCCGGCCGGGCTCGGCAACCTCGTGGCGGCGACGGTCTCCGCGTACTTCATCGACGACGGTGCGCGCCAGAGGC
>JANNAJ010000559.1:0-2316 GCA_031384285.1 Verrucomicrobiota bacterium | reverse complement strand
TTGGCCTTGGCACGGGCGAGCTCCTCCGCGGTGAGCCCGTCCTGGCAGAGCGCCGCCGCCTGGGCGCGGAGCTCCGTCTCGACCAGATCGATCTTGTCCGGCGCCGTGCCGCAGTAGAACGCGAAATATCCCGGGGTGCGGCCGAGGAAGTTGGTCGCGCCGACGTAGTAGGCGAGCCCGAGCTCGTCGCGGATGCGCATGAACAGCCGCGAACCCATGTCGCTGCACGCTTCCTGCACCAGCTCCAGGGCGTAGCGGTCCGCGGCGGTGAAGGTGGTGCCGGGGAACCCGAGCGCCAGCACCGCCTGCTCTTTGTCGCGGGTCTCGACGGTCCGCGGCGTGGTCCCGCGCGGCTGGCTCGTCTGCGGCCCGAAGATCCGGCCGGGTTTCCAGTCCCCCAGCGCCGCTTCGATGGCACCGCGGATGGCATCCGCGTGCACGTCGCCGAACACGGCGAGCACGCCGTTGCCGGGCACCGCCAAGGCCGAGTGGAACTCGCGCAGCCCGGTCGCGGTCAGCTTGCCCACGACGTCCTCGGTCCCGAGCGCGTCGAGCCCGTAGCCGTTGTCGCCGAACAGGCCGCGGCGCATCGCCTTGAAGGCGCACTGGAGCAACTGGTCGCGCTGGCCCTTGAGCCCGGCGAGCTGCACCTGCCGCTCGCGCTCCAGCGGTCCGGCCGGGAACGACGGGCGCAGCAGGACGTCGGCGAAGAGCTGGATCCCGGTCTCGAGGTCCTCGCGCAGCACCTCGGCGGAGAGGCCGAAGGTATGGTTGCCGGCGTAGGGATCGAGGCTGCCGGCGACGGACTCGATCTCGGTGGCGATCTGCTCGGCGGTGCGCGTCGTGGTCCCTTTGACCAGCATCCGCGACATCAGCGAGGTGATGCCGGTGTCGGCCGGCGACTCCGCCAGCAGGCCGCCGGAGAAGGCGAGACGGAACTGCACGAACGGCAGGCGATGGTCCTCTTTCACCAGCAGCCGCAGACCGTTCGGGAGCGTGAATTTCTGGATCGGATGGTCCGCGTTGGTCTCGACGGCCAGGTCCGATTTTGGCGCGGTGCCTTCGGGTAGAAGCCCGAAGATCGTGCGGTTGGTCTCGGTGAGATACGTGTCGGCGACCCGGCGGAGGTCCTCCGGCGTGAGCTTCCGGACCGCGGCGAGATAGCGCTCGCTGAAGCTGAGGTCGTTGGCCGCGATCCAGTTCCCGCCGAGGTCCTGCGCCTGCCCTTCCATGGTCTTGCGCGTCGCGAGCGCTCCGGCGGTGAACTGCTTCACGGCCTTCGCCAGCTCGGCGGAGGAGACGAGGTCCTCCTTCATGCGGTCCACCTCGGCGAGGATGGCGTCGCGCGCCGCCCCGAACTTGCCGCCGTCGGTGACGCCGCTCGCGCCGAACAGGCCGGCGAGGCCGGGCGTGTAGATCCAGGCGCTGACGGAATGGGCCAACCCGGCCCGTTCGCGCACCGCTTGGTAGAGGCGCGAGCTGCGGCCGCTGCCGAGCAGCGTGGACAGCACGTCGAGCGCGGGGATGTCGGCGTGCCGGACGTCCGGGATGTGCCAAGCGATGTGGAGATGCGCGAGCTCGACCGGGGCCTCGTCGACGCCCTCGCGGGGCGAGGTCTGGCGCGGCTCGGCGGGCAGGACCGCTTGCGGCACCGGACGCGCTTTGGTCCCGGCGAAGGCGGCCTTCACCTGGGCGACGATGTCGTCCGCCGCGAAATCGCCCACGACGACGAGGAAGCAGTTGTTCGGCGCGTACTTCTCCGCGTAGTAGGCGGCGATCTGCTCGCGGGTGAGGCGGTTGAAGATATCGATGTGGCCGATGACCGGGAAGCGGTAGGGGCTGCGTGTGTAGGCCGTCTCGAAGAGCCTCATGCTGGCGCGGCGGCCGGGGTCGTCCTTGCCCATGTCCATCTCGCGGCGGATGACGTCGAGCTCCTTCACCAGCTCGTCGGCGGGCAGCGCGGCGTTCTGGAAGATGTCGCAGAGGATGTCCACCGCCACCCGGGCGCCGGTGTCCGGCACGTTGATCCAGTACACCGTGCGGTCGAACGACGTGTAGGCGTTCATGTAGCCGCCGGCATCCTGCACCTCCTGGTCGATGCGGCTGCCGGCGCGGGTGCTGGTGCCCTTGAAGAGCATGTGCTCGAGCACGTGCGAGAGACCGGCGCCGAGCCAATCGCCCTCGTCCACGCTGCCCGCGCGGCACCACGCCTGGGCGCTGACGACCGGCGCGCTGTGGTCCTCGCGGAGGATGATCTGCAGGCCGTTGTCGAGCGTGACCAAGCGGACGCCGGGCGGCACCAACGGGATGACCGGG
>JANNAJ010000548.1:0-1705 GCA_031384285.1 Verrucomicrobiota bacterium | reverse complement strand
GGGCGCGGGCGAAGAAACGGTTGTCCGGCTGCGTGAGCCAGCCGGCGAGGGCTTGGCGGGGATCGTCGTCGGGCGAGAGCTTGGACGGGGTCTCGCCGAGTCCGGCGGGCTTCATCTGCTGGCCGTTCTTCTTGTTCGCCGCCTGCGCGGTGCCGCGTTTGTGGATGACGGAATCTTCGCCGGGCTGGCTGCCGCCCTTGTAACCGACCTGCGAGAAGAACGCGCCGAAGCTCCAGTAATCGGCCTGGCTCCACTTCTCGTAGGGATGGTGATGGCATTGGGCGCACTGGAGACGCAGGCCGAGGAACAGCTGCGCGGTGTCCTCGAGCTGGGTCTGCATCGTGCGCACCTGACGGTACCACGCGACGGGCGGGTTCTCGTCGATGTCGCCGGAGGCCTCGATGATCTCGCGGGCGAACTGGTCGAAGGGTTTGTTGCGCTGGAGGCTGTCGCGGATCCAGCCGTGGAACGCGTAGGTGCCGCGCGCCTGCTTGGCGTCGGCGCGCTTGTTCCGCAGCAGCGCGCTCCACTTGTTGGCGAAGTAATCCGCGTGATCGCCGCTTGCGAGCAGCCGGTCGATCACCGCGGTGCGCTTGCCCGGCGAACGGTCCGCCCGGAGGGCCTCGATCTCTTGCGGCGTCGGCAAGCGGCCCGCGATGTCGATGGTCACGCGGCGGAGGAACGTCGCGTCATCGGCGACCTCGCTCGGCGGCATGCCCACCTTCTTCAGCTGCTTGAAGACCAGCTCGTCCACGAAGTTGCGGGCCGGGGGCAGCTCGCCGACCGGCGCCCCGAGCGGGACCGTCCCGCGGAAGGTCGCCACCTTGCCCTGGTACCGGACCATCACGGCGACCTCGCCGGGTTGGTTGAAGACCTTCACCCGGCCGAGCGCATCGGTCTTGGCCATGTCCTTGTCGTTCGGCTCGTAGAGCGCGCCGCGGGTGACGTCCTCGGTCGATCCATCGGTGTAATGGGCAGTGACCACGAGCTGCTGCTCGGCGTCCAGCGGCATCGTGCGCTCGCTCGGGAACACCTCGATGCGGGCGACCGACGGCGCATCGGCCCGGCCGACCGGCATGCCTTGGCGGATCCAGCGGACGACCAGGTTGTAGTCGTCCGAGCCCGGCTCGATGCGCTTGCCGCCGCCGTGCGGCAGCTGCGCGGTGCCCTTGGTCAGCAGCAGGCTCCGCTCGGGCGAAGCCGGGAAGAGACGGCGTCCGCGCGCCTCCTTCACGAGATGCTCGTAATCCTCGGTCGGTTCGAAGCCGAGCAGCGAGAGGCGGAATCCGTTCTGTCCGGCCGCCTTGCCGTGGCAGCCGCCGCCGTTGCAGCCGTTCTTGGTGAAGACGGGGACGATCTGGTTGGCGAAATGGATCGGGGCCGCGGCGGCGCTGTCGGCGACCGACAACGGGAGCGAGGCGCTGGTGCCGTCCTTCGTCGTGGCGACGAGCTTGCCGATGCCGTCGGACAACGGCGTCACCCGTCCCGAACGATCGACCGAGGCCAACGTGGCCGGCTCGACGGTCCAGCGCACCTCGCGGCTCAGGTCGCGTTCGGAGCCGTCCTCGCCTCCAAGGGACGCGAGCACTTGGCGCGCGGCGTCCTTGCCCCGCAGGGCGACCTCAGCGGTGCCGGGCATGAACTCGAGCCGCAGCGGCGCGGCCGCGGCGCCGAGCGCGCCGGCCGACGCCAGCCACAAGGCCAT
>JANNAJ010000525.1:0-3717 GCA_031384285.1 Verrucomicrobiota bacterium | reverse complement strand
GGTGGCGCCGGGTTCGCCGGCGAACCCCGCCAAGGTCGAAACCGTGCCGTCACGGGCGATGCGCCGGAGCGTGTGGTTGCACGGTTTCGACCTTGGCGGGGGTCGCCGGCGAACCCGGCGCCACCAATGCCCTCGGCCGCGCCGCGCGCTTCAGCTCGCCGCTCGGCATCGCCATCGCCAAGGACGGCGCGCTCTTCGTCGCCGATTCGGCCAACCACGCCATCCGCCGCGTCGGCGCGGACGGGACCGTGACGACCTTCGCCGGTGCGACCGAAGAATGGGGCGCGGCCGACGGCAAGGCGGCCCGGGCGCGGTTCGAAGGACCCGTCGCCCTGGCCTTCGGACCGACCGGCGCGCTCTTCGTCAGCGACGCGTTGAACCACGCCGTCCGCCGCGTCGCGCCCGACGGGACGGTCTCGACCTTCGCCGGCAAGCTGGGAGACGACGGGTTCGCCGACGGACCGCCCGGGACCGCGCGCCTCGGGAAACCTGCCGAGCTCGCCTTCGATGCCCGCGGCGATCTCTACGTCGTCGACGCGTTCCATCACACCCTACGCAAGATCGCGCCCGACGGTACCCTATCGACCGTCGCTGGTCTGGCCGGATCCGACGGCGACGCCGACGGCAGCCACCGCGGCGCGCGCTTCTTCAATCCCTACGGCCTGGCGACGACGTCCGCCGGCGCGCTCGTCGTGGCCGACACCTACAATGACCTCATCCGCGAGATCGCCGCTCCGTTCGCGTTGTCGACGCGGAAGAACGCGGAGGGCTCCGCGGTGGTCCGTTGGGAAAGCACCTCCGGCAAACGCTACCGCGTGCTCCGGAGCGATGGCCTGACGGCGCCCTGGCAAGTGCTGGGATCTCCGGTCACCGCGACATCGGACACCAGCGAAACCACCGACCCGTCGACGACCCCGGTCCGCTTCTATCAGGTCGAACGCCTCGACTGAGGCGGCCTGCCGGATTCCGTCGTCGGAGCAACGGGTCGGCACCGGCCCACGGTCGTCGGAGCCGATCCTTTCGACGGCACCTACGACGGCGGCGGCCCGGGGCCGGACACGTAACGTGCTTTTGACAAAAACACCTGCCGTGGCACGCTCCACCGCAGCTCGGACCCAGCCGCAGGCCTCTTCGCATCCTCAATGAAAGCAGTCGTCATCCCCAACCGCCGTCGGGAAAACGCCAGCGTCGGCGTGGTCATCCTGATCTTCCTCGCCGTCTCTCTCTGCGTCCTCAGCGTCTACCAATGGACCGACCAGCGCCGGCTCATCTCGATGGTCGAGACCGAACGCAGATCGAAGTTGGACCTGAACACGAGCATCCAGGAGAAGGAGCAGACCGCGAAGCGCTATAGCGAGGAGATCACCCGCCTCGAATCCGATCGGAAGGACCTCGACGCGGCGGTGACGACGAACAAGGTCGAGGTCGGTCGCCTCAGGGCCGAACTCAAGAAGGCCGAGTTCGAGGTCTCGAAGGCGACCAACCAGGCGTCCGCCTACAAGAAGGCGTTCGACGATGCCAACGAATCGATCAAGCAGCAGAACGATGCCGTGAAAGCCCAGAACGAGTCGTACAAGAAGCTGGTCGAGGAGCGGAACGAATTCGCCGCGAAGGTCAACAAGGCGATCGAGGAACAGAACAAGACCACCATCGCCTACAACGAGCTGGCCGACCAGCTCAAGAGCGAACGCGCGGCCGCTGCCGCGGCCCAGGAGAAGAAGTAGGCTCGGGGTCTCGGGTCTCGGGTTCCGGGTCCAAGGTCTCAGGTCCTCGTCGTTCGAATCTTCGGTGTACGATGTCCGATTTTCGTCGTTCCCGACCTGAGACCTGAGACTTCAGCCCGCCCCCGAGACCGGATCCTTGCCGCGGCACTTCCCCCCTCGGCAGAGTCCCGCGCATGGAATCCCTGCGCCTCGGGCTCATCGGAATGGGCAACATCGGCCGCCACCACGCGGCCTATCTTCTCGACGGAAAGGTCCCGCGCTGCGTCCTGCGTTCCGTCTGCTCGACCTCGCCCGGCAAACTCGAAGATTATCGCGCCCGGGGCGTCTCCGTCTCGGGCGACGCCTCGGCGCTGATCCGGTCGGGCGAGATCGACGCGGTGCTCATCGCCACGCCGCATTACCAGCACACGTCGCTCGGGATCGAGGCGCTGGAGGCCGGGCTGCACGTCATGGTCGAAAAACCGGTCTCGGCGCACAAAGCCGACGCGGAACGCCTTCTGGCCTGCGCCGCGCGGCATCCGCGGCAGGTGCTCGCCGGCATGTTCCAGCTCCGCGTCGAGCCGCGCTACGCCCGTCTCCGGGAACTCATCGCTTCGGGCCGTCTGGGAACGGTCCAGCGCGTGAGCTGGCTCATCACCGACTGGTTCCGCACGGACGCCTACTATGCGAGCGGCGGCTGGCGTGCGACGTGGCGCGGCGAGGGCGGAGGCGTGCTGCTCAACCAGTGCCTGCACAACCTTGATGTGCTCACCTGGCTGCTCGGGATGCCGTCGCGCGTCCGCGGGTTCGCCCAGCTCGGTCGCTGGCATGACATCGAGGTGGAGGACCAGGTCACCGCGTATCTCGAGTGGGCCGGCGGCCCGACCGGGGTCTTCATCACCAGCACCGGAGAAGCGCCGGGCACCAACCGGCTGGAGATCGCCGGTTCGCGCGGGAAGGTGGTCCTCGAGGACGAGCGGATCACCTTCACCGAGAACGGCACCGACGCGCTGGAATGGAGCCGCACGGCGACCGTGGGTTTCAGCAAGCCGCCGGTCACCGTGGCCGACGTGCCGTTCACCAACCATCCGGCCCCGCACGCCGCGCTGATGGAGAACTTCACCGCCGCCGTCCTCGACGGCGCACCGCTCATCGCTCCCGGCTCGGACGGCATGAAATCCGTCGAGCTCGCGAACTCGATCGTCCACTCATCGCTGCTCGGTCAGACGGTCGAACTGCCGCTCGACGGTGCGGCCTGGGAACGCCAGCTCGCCCGCCTCGTGTCGGGATCACGGTCCGAAAAAAAGGTCCGGGAGATCTCCGCGGACGATTTCGCGCAATCGTTCCGGCGCTGAGCCCGGGCCTCACCGGGTCGGCCGCCAACTGCCGCCGCGCGGTGCCGCGGCGCCACTGCGTCCGCCGCCGCCACCGCCGCCACGCCGTCCCCCGCCGCCACCACCGCGCTGGCCTTGTTGCTGGCGCGGGCGGCGTTCTTCGGAGCCGGGTTCGTTGGCGGGTGCCGAGGCGTTGTAGTCGAAGCCCTCGGCGCGTTTGCGCACGATACCGCGGTTGATGAAGCGCTCCAGCGACCGCAGTTCGCCCTGGTCCTCGGGCGTGACGAAGCTGATCGCGTCGCCGATGGCGTTCGCGCGTCCGGTGCGACCGATGCGGTGGACGTAATCCTCCGCGTGCATCGGGAAGTCATAGTTCACGACGTGCGAGATGCCGTCGACATCGATGCCGCGCGCGGCGATGTCGGTGGCGACGAGCACGCGGACCGCGCCGGACTTGAAATCCTGGAGCGCCTTGAGGCGCTGGTTCTGCGAGCGGTTCGAGTGGAGCGTCGCGGTCTTGATGCCGCAGCTCTCCAGCTTGCGGGCGATGCGGTCGGCTCCGTGCTTCATGCGCGAGAACACGAGCACCATGTCGAGGCTCGGGTCCTTCAGCAGATGGGCGAGCAGCGAGGGCTTCAGGTGTTTCGGCACCTCGTAGACGAACTGCGCGACCGTCTCCG
>JANNAJ010000394.1:0-2670 GCA_031384285.1 Verrucomicrobiota bacterium | reverse complement strand
GGCTTGGGCGATTCCTCGGGGAAGAAGAACCGCGAACGCGGCTGCTCCGCGATGTGCCGTCCGATCGCCGCCGCCAACGGCGCGTCGAGCACCAGGTCCTCGCGGGCCGGATGGATCGCCAGCGGACCGGAGGAATGGCACTTGTAGCAGCTCGTGCCCTCGAACTTCGGGCCGTCCTTCTTCAGCTCCGCGAAGTAGTCGAGCACCGGTGTCACGGTCATGTCCTGCACGATCGAGAAATAGGACCATCCCGTGTCGGTCGAGGTCTTCTGCACGAGCAGATAGACGCGCGCCACCGAGTTGGAGAACGCCGCGATGTGGTTGAGCATCGGTTTGCGGATGACGTCCTCCTGCGTGCTGATGAGGCCCACGTCCGAGAGCGGCACCGCCTCGCCGCGGCTGAAGAGCCGCTTCGCTTCGGTCATGTACGCCTTCACCTCGACCTCGGTCAGCCCCTTCACGTCGGTGCGCGGATGCGGCGGCAGCGTGACGACCGGATTGGTCCACGGCCGTTGGATTTTCTCCGAGCCGACAGAGGCCATGGCCGCGGCGAACTTCTCCCGGGTGAACTCCGGCAGCGTCAACGCCGGCTCCAGCAGCAGCCCCGTCCCGGTGGACACGGCAGGTGCAATCGGTTTCAGGGATCTGTCCTTGGTTGGACCATCAGCCGCGCGAATCGGAAAAGCTGCGGCAATCAGCAAGCCAGCGGACAAAACCGATTTGAACCATCGGTCCGATGCCCGGCCGGCACTCCGCGGACTTTGGAGATCGGAGGCATTCATGGAAGTTTCTTCGCCTTTGTCTTGGAGACACCTTCGGCCAGCCGCGCCCGCGCCAGCCGCACGGCTTCGTGCAGCTTCTTCTGCAACTGCTCCCTCGGCATGATCTCGGTCCAGTAGGAGGAAACGCGGATGCCGGACTCCTCCAGATTCAGCAATTCCACCGTCTCGCGTCGCTGTCCCGCGCAGAGGATCAGCCCGATGGGTGCCTCCTCGCCCGGCTTGCGCTCGTGGCGATCGAGCCAGCGCAGGTAGAATTCCATCTGGCCTTTGTCGCCGGGCTTGAACTCCTCCAGTTTCAGGTCAACCGCCACCAACCGACGCAGGTGACGATGGTAGAACAGGAGGTCGAGGTAATGGTCCTCGTTGTCCACCGTGATGCGTTTCTGCCGTTCGAGGAACACGAACCCGACGCCGAGTTCGAGGAGGAACGCCTCCATCGCGCGCAGGATGGCCGATTCGAGGTCCTTCTCCGCGTAGGTGTCGCGCAGGCCGAGAAAATCCAGCACGTATGGGTCGCGGAAGACGAGGTCCGGCGTGAGCTTGTCCTCTTCGCGCAACGCCGCCAGCTCCTTGCGGATGAGCTTGTCCGGCTTCTTCGACAACGCCGTCCGCTCGTAGAGCATCCCGCCGATCTTCTGGCGCAGCGTGCGGACGCTCCACCGTTCAAACCGGCACATCTCGGCGTAAAAATCGCGCTTCAACTCGTCCTGCTGCGGAATGATCTCCTTGAAATGGCTCCAGCCCAATTGTCGCCGCAGTGTGGCGACAATTCGTTCATCCGGAAACGCCTCGGCGAATTGCACCATGCGCCGGATGTTCTTCTCGGCGAAGCCACGGCCGAACTCCGTTTCCAATTGTCGCGACAGCGTAGCGACAATCTCCTCCCCATACTCCGCGCGCTTCTCCTTGAGGATGTTCTGACGGATGCGGTGGCCGACGTGCCAGTAGAGCGCGACCAGCCCGGAATCCACCGCCCGCGCCACCTCCTCCCGCGCCGCGAGGATGAGCCCGCGCACGTCCGCCAGCAGTGGCGTGGCACTGCGCGCCGGCTTGGCGGCGGATTTGGCGGGCGGGAGTTTTCCGGGCATGGCAAAATCAAAACTCCGCTGTGAATATCCGATGGAAATCGACCGCCTTCTTAGCCGCCCAATTGATTAGCGCATCGCTCTCGAAATCCATCAGAATCTGCCCCTTGGTATAAGCCGCGACGCGCGACGAGCGCTTGTCGTTGAGCCGCTCCCATTGCAACGGTTCTCCCATTGCACTCTCGATGGCTTCTTTCCGGACAAGCAATTCGTCGAATCGCTTCTTGTTCTGCTCCTTGTTGCCGCAGTCCAGATAGAGTTCGATGCGCAGTTCCTTCCGCCGCGTGAAAGAGGCGTTGATGTTAACCGATTCCGGTCGCAGCCACGGCAGTGACGCCAAAACCTGCCAGTTCGCACCTTGTGGGGAGACCTCACGGATCGGAAAGCCCTGCTCCGTTTTCAGTTTCGCGTTCAGCGCCGCAAAGAACTGGATGTAGGCCTCCTCTCTGTCGTTCGTTCGCACAAACGTCAGCCGCCGGTCGGTCATGCTGACGGCATTCGCCCGCCAGCCTTCGTCCAGCCATGCTGTGGATTGTGGTTTGGTAGGGTCGTTCGCCCACCAAGCACGATAATCGAACGCAGAGCGCGGCAGTTCCTTTCCGAGGACACGCTCGATTTCTTGAAATGTCATTTGCAACGAAGTCGCCGCTTCCGGTCGCGCTTTCAGGTGCGCGGAAAGCGCCGCGTAGGTTCCGTGGGGGGTGTCGTCGTCGCCCTCTTCACGTGCGGGGGGCTGCGTGACGGCCGAAGCGACAGGCACCACGGCGTGTGTCGGCAGCGCGGGCGTAGGCAAATTTTGCTCC